>CAINDT010000339.1 GCA_903847495.1 uncultured Actinomycetes bacterium | reverse complement strand
TCTCCGTACCGGCCATGGACAGCTGAATCAGGACCGGATTGGTGTAGTGCCGACGGACCATGCCGAACGTGAGGGCCGAGTCACCGCTCCCCGCGTTGCCCCGATCGAGCAGCAGGACGCGGCCAGCCCCGGCGCGCATCAGCGCGTTGGCGGTGGATGCACCAACGAGACCGGAGCCGATGATCACGACGTCGTAGGAAGGCATGGCGGGAAGGTAGCACCCGAGACGCGCACGCACATGTCTGCGGCCGATTCCTGTACCTTGCCGATTACACAACGGAGGGTAGGACCGTGGCAGAGATCCTGGAAGGCGAAGATCTGATCTGGAAGGGTCGTCCGACGTGGAAGTGGTCGGTGTCGTGGATGCTGAAGTGGGGTCTGATCGGGCTGCTGCCGCTGATCGTCGGCATCCTCCTCGACCGCATCACCTCCGTGCCGATCGCATGGTTCTTCGCCGCCACGGTGATCTGGGTGGCCGTCGTCGTCGTGCTCGCCTGGCTCAAGCGCCTCGACAGCGAGTACACCGTCACCAACCGCCGAGTGATCGTGCGGCGCGGCATTGCCAACCGCAATGAACGCAGCGCCAGCATCGACCGCATCCAGAACGTCAACACGAAGCAGGGGTTCTACGGGCGAATCCTCAATTTCGGCGATCTCGAATTCGATACCGCCGGCTCCGACGTCGGCGACTCGGATCTCGCGCTGCGCGGCATCAACGACCCGCATGAGATGCGAGACACCTTCGATCGCGAGCTGCTCCAGCGTGACGCGAAGCGCGACGGCGGGCTCTAGGGCCTACGGCTCCCAGTCCTCGCCACCGATGTCCCAGCCGACGAGGCAGTAGTCGGCGATGATCGCGGCCACGCCCTCGAAGGTGGCGCGGGCGTCCTCATCGAGCTCGGTGCCAACGACGAACTCCCCGACCAGCTCGTCGTCGTAGGAGATCGCTACCTGCGCGACCACGGGCGTAGCGGCGCCCGCCCACGGTCCATCCGTGAAGGCACCCTCCTCGACGAAGCGCAGCCCGACGCCCGCGGCGTAGCGCTCGGACAGGTGGGCGATGGTGCCCAGCAGGATCTGGTCGGCCTCCTCCGCGCCATCCACGATCGCCTGGATCGCGGCGATCACTGCCACATCGGCGCTCACGACCGAATAACCCCGAGCACCTCGTCGCGGCGCGCGATCATCTCGGACTCGCTCTGAGCCTCAAGATTGAGGCGGAGCAGCGGTTCGGTGTTGGAGGGGCGCACATTGAAGCGCCACGTGTCGTGCTCGATGGTGATGCCGTCGAGGTGCGAGATGCGAGCGCCGGGCCCGTAGCGGTCCTTGAGCTCCTGGAGCTTCAACGCCACGTCGGGCACCGGCGAGTTGATCTCGCCAGTGATGAAGTATTTCTCGCGCAGGGGCTTGAGCAGCTCGTGGAGCGTGGTGCCGCTGCGGGACACGAGCTGGATCACGAGCAATGCGGGGAGGATGCCCGTGTCGACACCGTAGAACTCGCCGAAGTAGTAGTGCCCCGAGACCTCGCCGGCGAACACGCCGCCGGACTCCTTGATGGCGACCTTGATGAAGGCATGGCCAACGCGCGAGACCTGAGAGGTACCGCCGCAGCGCGCGATCGTGTCGGGCACGGCGAGCGAGGCGCGGATGTCGTAGAGGATCGTGGACCCCGGATGGTGCTTCAGGACCTCCTCAGCGAGCAGCGCGGTCATGAAATCGCCGTCGACGAACTCGCCCTCCTCGTCGATGAAGAAGCAGCGGTCGGCATCCCCATCCCACGCGATGCCGATGGCACCGGGATTCGCCTTGACCTTCTCGATGATGAACTGTCGGTTCTCCTCGAGTAGCGGATTGGGCTGATGATCGGGGAAGGCACCATCGGGCTCGAGGAAGAACGGCACTGCTTCAACAGGGAGCGCTTCGAGGATCGGACCGAGCATCTTGCCGGCCATGCCGCTGCCGCCGTCGAGGACGACCTTGAGCGGCTTGATCGCGTCCATGTCGATCAGCGACAGCATCTTGGCTGCGTACGCGGGCAGCACGTCGAGCGGCGTGGCGGTGCCAAGAGTGGCGACGGGCGGTAGGGGGTCGTCCCCGAGCGCCATCTTCTTCACCTCGTTGAGGCCGGAAGCGCTGCCGACGGGCTGGGCCTCGGCGCGCACGATCTTCATGCCGTTGTACTCCGCAGGATTGTGCGAGGCGGTCACGATCAGACCGCCGTCGAGTCCGCCATCGGCGACGGCGAAGTACAGCATCTCGGTGCCGATCTCGCCCAGCACCGCGACATCGGCGCCGCCGTCGGTGGCGCCGCGTACCGCAGCCTCGGCGAGGGCGGGGGAGGACAGGCGCATGTCGTGACCGATGGCGATCCGCTTCGCGCGGAACACCTCCACGTAGGCGCGGGCGATGCGATACGCCCCGTCGGGATCGAACTGGTCCGGGACGATGCCGCGGACGTCGTAGGCCTTGAAGATGGATGCGTCGAGCGTCATGCCTGAGAGGGTACCCATGCGTCCCGCAGGAGACGCCATGTGTCGTCGAGATGTTGCGCCATGACGCGGGTGTCGGCCAGCACCGGCATGAAGTTGTTGTCGCCGTTCCAGCGTGGCACGACATGCAGATGCAGGTGTCCCTCGATACCCGCGCCGGCCGTACGCCCGAGATTCATGCCGGCATTCGCGCCATGGGGATGCAGGGTGCGCTCAAGCACGTCGAGCGAACAGTCGAGGAGGTCCCACAGTTCGGCGCGCTCCTCGGTCGTCAGGTCGCCGGGATTGGCGACGTGGCGATACGGCGAGACCATGAGGTGACCGTTGGTGTACGGGTAGAGATTGAGGAGCACGAAGCAGGTTGCGCCGCGGTGCAGGATCAGGGCCTCCTGATCATCGGTGCGCTGTGGCGCGGCGCAGAAGACGCACTCCAGCGGGTCGTGCCCCGATGCGCTCTTCACGAACTCGAGTCGCCATGGTGCCCAGAGTCGTTCCACGACGGCAGCGTACCCGTGCGTCGCCGCGCCCGGTAGGCTCGGTGTCATGACGCGGATTCCGGACATCGCTGCGCTCGCCGCCGCTCTCGGAGCGCGCCCGACGGCGCATCCCGCCGATGCGACGGCGAGCGTGATGCTCTGTCTGCGCGATGGCGACCGCGGCACCGAGCTGCTGCTCTGTCGTCGGGCGACGCGGGACGGCGACCCGTGGTCCGGGCACGTCGGGCTTCCCGGCGGTGGCGTGGAGGAGCAGGATCGGGACGCTCTCGACACCGCGGCGCGGGAGACCCTGGAGGAAGTGGGCTTCGACCCCCGTGAGCACGGCCGCATCCTGGGGATGCTGGAGCCGCTCAAGCCGCGCACGTTCCCGATCACCATCGCCGCCTACGTCGCCCACATCACCGCACCCGTCGAGCTGACGCTGTCGCAGGAGATCGCCGTGGCGTGGTGGACGCCGTTCGCGGATCTGCAGTGGGTTTCCGCCGAGGTGCCGGAGGCGCCAACCCGCGTGTCGGCGTTCCGCCTCCCGCATCCCGAGGCGCAGGATGTCGTGCTCTGGGGCATTACCTATCGGCTGCTCGATCGGCTATTCCGGGTTACAGACGCACCGCAACTGCCGGAGTAGAATCGGCCCATGGAGCTGTACGAGCTGTACTCCGAGGGTCGGCGCCAGCTCGCGGCAGGCCAGACGCGGGCAGCGATTCCTCCCTTGGAACAGGCGCGGAACATCTCGCCGGCCACCGGGTCGATCCGCGAGGCGCTGGCGATCGCCTATCTGCGGGCGCAACGCTACAGCGACGCCCTGCCAGAGGCGGAGGCCGCCGTGGAGTGTGCGCCAAACGACCATTACGCCTACTACCTGCTCGGACGTGCGCATCAGGGGTTGGGCGATCTGACGGCGGCGCGGGCGCAGTACAAGCTGGCGAACTGGCTGCGTCCGGGCGATGAGGCGTATCGGGCGGCTCTCGCCGCCGCGGGCGACGCCGCCTGAGACCGACGGTCCACGCGTTCCACCACGTGGCACGCTGCGGTACGATCGCATGCATGGCAAAGGTTTCGATCGCACCCACGGGCAAGGTGGGCGAAGACACGTACGCCCGCATCCTGCAGACCACGGCTTGGGCGATCGCCCGTGACGGCATCAAGGGCATGCGGATGTCGCACGTCGCTGCCGAAGCGGGCGTTTCCAACGCCCTGCTGCATTACTACTTCGCCTCGCGTGAGGAGCTCGTCAGCCTCGCGTTTGACGCGTTCTACGCGCGGGAGAGCGATCGGTTCCGGCAACGGCTCGCAGGCGTGACGCATCCCGTCACGCGACTCCGTGCCGAGTTGCTCATGTCGCTGGAAGATCACCCCGACAATCGACTGGACTGGATGCTGTGGCTCGAAGTCGCGCGTGACGCCATGCACGACGAGCGGAGCCGCGCGTTGTACCAGGAGAAGCAGCGCATCTGGGTCGAGGACGTGATGGGACAGATTCAGGCCGCCAAGGACACCAAGGTCGTGCCGGCATCCGTCGACACGCGCTCCGCGGCGCTCCGGCTGATGGCCCCCATGGAGGGCTTTGGCTGGTACGTGCTGCTCGGGCAGGTGGAGTGGTCTGAGGCCGTGGCGTGCATTGATCAGGCGTTCATGTCCGAGCTGGGAACCGTCGGCCCACCGCCGCCAAAGGGCGTTGTCCACCCCTGACGCACTCCGTCCGATGCAGTAGGCTACCGGCATGACTAACCAATCAGTCAGCGCCAGTATCGACCTCGATCGACGCAGCCAGATCCTCGAGTGCACCTGCAGCGTGATCGCGCGGGACGGGGCCGAGGGCTTGCGCATGGCCGCGGTGGCACGCGAGGCCGGCGTGTCGAGCGCCCTGCTGCACTACTACTACGCGACCCGCGAGGATCTGATCCGTCTCGCGTTCGAGTACCACGAGACGCGGGAGACCGCCCGCGGTGAGGAGCGCCTCGCGGCGATCGATGATCCCCTCGAGCGCGTTCGCGACGTGCTGTTGCGGGAACTGTCTGATGAGGAGGTCGTGCGCGAGGGCTGGGTGCTCTGGAGCGAGATGAGCCGCACCGCCATCTTCCGCGATGATTTCCGCGCGTCGGTTGCAGACCGTTCGGCACGCTGGGTTGGTCTCGTTGCCAATCTGATCGCCGCGGCGCAGGATGCCGGTCGGATTCCGTCCTCGATCGACTCCGTGTCGGCCGCGCTGCGCCTGACGGCGATGGTCGACGGCATCGGCGGGCACGTGATCGTCGGCTCCCTGTCCCGCGCCGAGGCCCGGCGCACGCTGGACATCGCGATGGCGGAGATGCTGCACCTCGATCCGGACGGGTTGGCGTGAGCGCCACGGGACGTCGTGCCAAGGCGACACGCGCCGGCGGGGCCAAGCTGACGCTCAACGCCAAGGCCTACGCCGACCCGGAGGTCTTCGAGCGCGAGCGGCGCGAGGTGTTCGCGAAGGCGTGGATGATCATCGGTCACGTCGCGGAGGTCGCAAGCCCCGGCGACTTCACCACCGGCGAGATCGGCGGTGAGCCGATCGTCGTCGTGCGCGATCAGGCAGGCGAGCTCCGCGCGTTCTCCAACATCTGCCGCCATCGTGCGGCGCGTCTCGCGGAGGGGCGCGGCTCGTGCGGCAAGGTGCTCCGCTGTCCCTATCACGGCTGGACGTACCGTCTCGATGGGACGCTCGCCGCGATGCCGGAGGGACGCGGGTTCGGCGAAGACTTCGATCGCGATGCGGTCCGCCTGCCGGGTTTCCAGGTCACGGTGCTCGGCGGTCTCGTGTGGGTCAACATGGACCCCGAGGCGCCGCCGATCCGCGAGTGGTTCGGCGAGGAGATCTGCCAGCGCTTCGAGTCGCTCAACATCGACCGGCTCGTCCCCACCACCAAACGCGACTGGAAGCCGCGGGAGATCCTGCGTGAGCTCCCCGATGTCGTGCGATCCCGCAAGCTCGACGATGCCAAGGCGCTGATCCCCGAGCCCCATTACGACCGCTGGTATGCCGAGTACGACCACAACTGGAAGACGCTTGCGGACAACTATCTCGAGGGCTACCACGTCCCGATCGGGCACCCTGGCCTCCTGCGGATGCTGGACTATCCGAAGTACAAGCCGACCTTGTACCAGCGCGCCGCGTGGATCGACGGGCCGCTCCGCGACAACCCCTCCAAGGATTTCATGGAGAACCTCTACCAGCGCTACAAGCGCCCGATGGCAGAGTTCCCGGAAGAGCTCGAGGGACAGTGGACGTATATCCACTTCTGGCCCGCGCAGTTCATCGACATCTACCCCGACACGATGGACGTCTGGCAGATGAATCCCGTGGCACCCCTGCGCACCAAGACAACATCGATCGTCTTCCGGTCTCCCAGCGAGTCGGTACGCGACATGCTGGTGCGCCGGATCAATCACCGGTTCAACAGCGAGGTGATGGACGAGGACGTCGAGCTGTGCGACGGCGTGCAGGTCGGGCTCGGGTCGATGACCTACACGCGTGGTGTGCTCAACGACAACGAGGCCGCCGTCGGTCACTTCCATGATCTCCTGCGCGACGCGGTGCCCGGCATCGATGACCTCTCGTAGATTTGGTCGACACGACTGGCTCGGCCTCACGCCAGAGGTGGAGCGTTTTGGGCCGCTCCTGGTGGAGCGCATCGCCGGTGCGCTCGGCGAATCACACGACGTCTTGGGCGAGGCGCGGATCGAGGCGCTGATCCGCGACGGCGACGCCGCCGCCTGGCTGGCCTATCTGGCGGCACTGACCGCCCTGGTCGAGCGCGGTGCGGCATCCGGTGTTGCCGTGGCCGAGACGGAGATTCTCGCCGAGATCCTGCGCGATCAGTATCGACTCGCGCCTGGCGTTCTCGCACTCTCGGAGGCCGACATGGCACGCTCCCAGCACCTCGAGGACCTCTTGGAGACACGATGACCGACGCTCTGCGCACCGATTTCGCACCGCTGCTCGATATCCGCCGTGCCGCCGTCGTCGGCGCCTCCGATCGCGGCCCTGGCTACACGCTGCTGCAGAACCTCAGTGCCCACGGTGGCGAGGTGATCGGCGTCCACCCGAAGCGCGAGGAGGCCGCCGGCCATCGCTGCGTGCCGAGCATCGCCGACGTGCCGTTCAAGCCTGACGTCGTCTCGATCGCGCTCGGCCCCCGCACGATCGTGCCGGCGCTGGACGAGGCGATCGCGGCCGGACATCGCGTCTTCTCGATCCCGGGTCTCGGCGCCGAGGCCGCAGGAGAGGAGGGCGACATCGCGCGCGCTGCCGTCCGCGAGCGTTTGATCGCTGCTGACGCGGTCTGCGTGGGTATCAACTGCATGGGCATCGCCGTTCCGCAGCGCCCGTCGCCGTGGATGGGCACGGTGTGCCCGGGCTTTCGCGATGGCGGTGTCGCTGCCATCGTTGGATCCGGCTCGATTGGCGAGGCGGTACTCGCGCTTGGTCCGCGGGTCGGCTTCCGCAGCGTCGTCTCGATCGGCTCAGAGACGAGCCGCGACGCCGCCGACTGGCTGGCTTTCCACGTTGAGGACGAGCGCACGCGCGCGATCGGGCTCTTCCTGGAGGCCGTGCGGCGCCCGGTGGCCTTCCGCGCAGCGCTTGAGCGCGCCTCCGACGCGGGCAAGCCGGTGGTGATCCTCAAGGTCGGCCGCTCCGAGGTCGCCGCGCGCAACGCGATGGCGCATACCGGAGCCATCGTCGGCTCCGATCAGTCGTTCGATGCTCTCTGCCGGTCCTACGGCGCAATTCGGGTTGACGACTACGGCGACTGGCTCGAGCAACTCGAGGTGCTTGGCACGCCACGGCGACCTCGTGGCTTGCGCACGGTGTTGCTGACGAACTCGGGTGGCGAGGCGGAACTCGTCGCCGATGTCTCTGACGCAGCGGGCATGCCGCTGATGACGCTGCCGCCCGACCTGGCCGCCGAGATCGATGCGGCCTGGCCGTTCCACGGCGTGCACAACCCGATCGACTACTGGGCCTTTGGCGAGCCCGAGGAGATCGTGCCCGACATCGTCCGCCGCTGCGCACAGCATCCGGACGTCGACAACGTGGTCATCAACATCGATCAGTCGTGGCGCTTCGAGAACGGCGAGCGCGAGAACGCCGAGCACGCCTGCACGTCGATGGCGGATATCGCGTTGGAGACCGACGCCTTCTGCGCCGTGCTGTCGACAGCCGTCTCCGATCCCTCTGACACCTGCGTCACGAACGCCGCCCGCGGTGGCGTCCCGGTGCTGATCGGGGCGGGGATGGGGATGCGCGCGATCGCCCGTGCGGCGCAGTGGCGCCCGACGAAGCCCGAAGCACCGGCGCCGTGGGAGAAGCCGTCCTGTCCTGAGCTCGAGCGGGAGGCGGGTCATCTGGCCGAAGCCGACGCCAAGGCCGTGCTCGCCCGCTACGGGGTGCGCGCGCCACGTGAGATTCGTGCGGCAAATCCGGCCGAGGCCCACGCGGCAGCGGCGGAGATCAATGCCACGGTCGTGGTCAAGGTTGATGGCCCGGCCCACAAGGAGAAGTACGGCGGGGTGATCCTCGGGTGCACCGACCCCGATCGCGCTGCGGCGGCGGCAGAGAAGATCGGCGCGCCGGTGCTCGTCTGCGAGGAGATTCGTGGTGGCGCCGAGGTGCTGTGTGGACTCGTGCGCGATCCGCTCTACGGTCCCGTCGTTGTCGTGGGTGTTGGTGGTTCGTGGGCCGAGGCCGTGGGGGACACCGCGCGTGCCGGGTTGGGCCCGATCTCGCAGGACGATGCCGAGCGGCTCGTGCGATCGGTCGGCCCCCTGCAACACCGTCTCGCCGATGCGGAAGTCACCATCGTCGCCGAGACGCTAGTGGCGCTTGGGCGTGTGGCCCACGACTTTCCGCGTGTCGCGGAGATCGACGTCAATCCCCTCGTCATCCGCGACGGCTCTGGCGTCGCACTCGATGGCCTGATCGTCCTGAGCGACGACTGAACGGAGCATCATGGACTTCTCGCTGACACCGGAACAGCAGGACCTGCGCGAGCGCGCACGCGTGTTTGCCAACGCGTTGATCCCACATGAGGTGGCGGCCGAGGAGGCTGGCGGCGTGGTGCCCGCCGACGTGAAAGCCGAGATCCGGCGTCTGGCTCGCGAGCTGCGGCTGGTCGGGGGCAACCACGCGCCCGAGCACGGCGGGCAGGGCTGGAAGATGATGGAGCACGTCATCGTCCACGAGGAGCTCGGTCGCATCACCAACGGCCTTTGGTGGCTGATGGGCGGCGGTTACAACGTCCTGGCGCTCGGCACGCCCGAGCAGATCGAGACCTATCTCAAGCCAACGCTGGCGGGCGAGCGTGCCGACGCGTACGCGGTGACCGAGCGCGACGCCGGTTCCGACGCGTCGGGCATCAAGGCCATTGCCGAGCGCGTCGATGGTGGCTTTCGCATTCGCGGCGAGAAGTGGTTCGTCACGAGCGGCGACCATGCCGACTACCTGATCGTGATGGCGAACGTCATCGACGGTGGCAATCGGCTGCCGACCCTGTTTCTGATCGACCTGCCCTGCGCAGGCGTGGAGATCATCGACGATCCGCTCTTCACCCACGTCTTTCCTGATGGGCATCCCACGTACCGCCTCGACTGCGTGGTGCCGGAGACGGCTGTCCTCGGCGGCCCGAGTCAGATCGGGCAGGGCGACGCCGGCCAGCATGCCTGGTTCGTCGAGGAGCGCATCCACATCGCGGCTCGCTGTGTCGGCGCCATGCAGCGCCTGCTCGACGAGGCCGTCGGTTGGGCGACAGAGCGGGAGCAGTTCGGGCAGCCGATCATGGAGTTCCAGGGCGTCAGCTTTCCGCTGGCGGACTCCGCCGCGGACTGCGTTGCCGCGCGCCTGCTGACGTACCAGTGCGCGCAGATGTTCGACGACGGCGCGGCGCCGAAGCTCGTGCACGCCCGCGCCAGCATGGCCAAGCTGTTTGCAAGCGAACGGGCCTACGTCTGCGCGGATCGTGCGGTGCAGACGTGGGGCGGGCGCGCGTACATGCGGCGCAACGCGGCGGAGCGCCTGCTGCGCGAGCTGCGCGTCGATCGCATCTGGGAGGGGACCTCCGAGATTCAGCGGCTGATCGTCGCCAACGCCCTCGTCAAGCGCGGCGTGTCGGCCACGCTTGCCGTCGATGCGCGGGAGCTCGCGTGAGCCAGCGTCGTGACTTGACCCCGCTGTTCGAGCCGAAGAGCGTGCTGCTTGTCGGCGCCACGGAGGACACACTCAAGTGGGGTGGATGGGTCACGAAGTCCTTCGCCGATACCCGCGAGCGACGGGCGACGCACTTCGTCAATCGGCGAGGCGGCGAGCTGTATGGCATTCCCGCGCACACGTCGATCACCGACGTGGGTGCGCACATCGATCTGGCCGTGGTTGTGGTGCCTGCCCCCGGCGTTCCGCAGGCGGTCTCTGAGTCGCTCGCGCTGGGAGCGAAGGCCATCGTCATCATCACCTCAGGGTTCGGCGAGACCAGTCCGGAGGGACTCGCCGTGCAGGAGGCGATGGTTGACGAGGTGCGAGCCGCCGGCGCCGTGCTGCTCGGCCCCAATTGCCTTGGACTCTACGATGATCACGGAAAGCTCAACGTCTACGGCGGCACGTTCCCCTCGGGCGATCTCGCCTTCGCCACGCAGAGTGGCAACCTCGCGCTTGAGGTGGCCCTGCTGCTGGAACGTTCCGGGCAGGGGCTCACGCGGTTTGCCAGTGTCGGCAACCAAGCTGATCTCACGCTCGCCGACATCATCCGCGACTTCGCGCACCACGACGCCTCCAAGGTGGTCGGTGCCTACGTGGAGTCGCCGAAGGATGGTCTCGACTTCGCTGACGCCGTGCGGGAGGCCGCCGCGATCAAGCCGGTGGTGCTCTTCGCCGGTGGTCGCACCTCGGCGGGAGCGCACGCGGCGGCGTCGCATACCGGTAACCTCGCGGCCGAATCACGCGTCCTGCGTGCGATCTGTCGCGACGCGGGCGCTGTCGTCGTGGACTCGCCCGGCGCCTTCGTTGACGCGGTCTCCACGCTCCGCACCGGTAAGGGGCTCGGTCGTCGCCGAATCGGGATCGTGGCTGACGGTGGGGGACATGGCGTTGTCTCGAGCGACATGGTCGTCGAGGCGGGTCTTGAGATGGCTGAGTTCTCTCAAGGCACGCAGGATGCGCTGCAGCCGTTTCTCAAGCACAACGCGCCGAACAATCCGGTCGATCTCGCTGGCGCTGACGCCTCAGTCCTGTGGCACTTTCACGGGCTCGTCGACGTGATGCTGCGGGCCCCCGAGGTCGACGCGGTGGTGATGACCGGCTACTTCGGCGGGTACGGCGCGTATCACCCGGAATGCGGCCCCCTTGAGATGGAGGTGGCCGAGGCGATCGGCCGCAGCAGCGACGAGACAGGCAAGCCGGTGGTGGTGCAGTCGATGGAGGAGGCGAGCGATAACAACACGATTCGCCGTCTCCGTGACGTCGATGTCCCGGTCTTCTCGCGTATCGAGAACGCGATCACCGCGCTGACGCTGCTCGACCGCCCACCCGTCGTTTCCGTCCAGGCGCCCGGAACAGTGCCCGCACGCCAGATCAGTGCTCGCCCTGCCTATCCCGAGGCGCGGGACGTGTTGTCCGAGCTGGGGATAGTGTTCCCGGCCGGGCAGTTGGCGACGACGGCCGAAGGAGCCGCGGAGGCACTCAACGCCGTTGGTACCCCGGCGGCGATGAAGGCCGTAGCGGCCGAACTCCTGCACAAGACCGACGCCGGTGGCGTCGTGCTCGGCGTGTCGACTCCGGAGATCGCCGCTGAGACGTTCACGACCATGAAGCATCGCGTTGAAGAGGCCTCCGGGCTGCAGCTCGACGGCATCTGGGTCGAGAAGATGGCAGCCTCCGCGGGCGTTGATCTGGTCGTCGGCGCACGTCGCGACCCGACGTTCGGGCCTGTGGTGTTGATCGGCGTTGGTGGCGTGTTCGTCGAGGTGCTCGACGACGTCGTGATTGCGCCCGTGCCGACGGACGCCGCGCATTTGGCGGCGCTCATGCGCACGTTGCGCGCGTTTCCGTTGCTCGACGGTGCTCGCGGGCAAGAGCCCGTCGATTGCCTGAAGGTGGCAGAGATTGCCGTGCGTCTGGGCGATCTACTGCTCGCGCATCCAGAGATCGGGGAAGTGGAGATCAATCCGCTCCGCGCGACGTCGGATGGCGCCGTGGCGCTCGATGCTCGCATCGTTTCCACTGGCTGATCCGCGACCACCCATCGTGCGAATGTCTAGTGGGGGAACGCCAGGGCCCGTCCACCCCGGTGGGCGGGCCCTCGCGGTCCCCTCGTGCACTAGCCGGCGTTGAGCAAGAGCTTGGTGTCGACCGAAGCGTGGATGACCACCGTGGCGATGTCGTTCGGCACATCGGCAATCGCCGTGTAGTTGTCGCACGATCCCATCGAAGCCGAGTAGTTGAGTACTCCGGCCGCCGTGCTGTCGTACTTGAGCGACGAGGCGCCGTTGATGCCGCAGGCATTGATGCGCGTGTTGCCGGCGGTCGGTCGATCGATCGAGACAGAGGATCCGGCGGGGACGATGCAGGTCAGCATGCCACTGGCCGGGTTTGCTGTGAGGCCGCACGGCGCATCGAACGACACCACGAACGTCACTCCCGCGGGAACGTTGCTGAACGAGTTCTGGGAGTACGAGGTGGAGGGGAAGCTACCGCCGTAGTCGAACGTGAGTCGCTGTGAGCTGCCGACGGCCGTGTACTGCGGGCATGCCTTCAACGCGTAGGTGACGTCCCCGACCGCGTAGTGACGCACCCGCAGACCGGCGCCACAGGCGTAGGTGGTCTGCCATCCGTCCCGGGCGTTGTTGAGGTAGCGGTAGTCGTGCACGCCGCTGGTCACGCACTGGTAGAACGCGGAGGCCACGTAGTTGTCGCCTGCGCTGCAGGGTGCCAGCGTGGCGTCGTCCACGAACAGCTCGCCGTGGTAGCGGCCGGCACGAGGATGTCCAGTGGTCTGCATGCCGAGCATTGCGCCCGTGCGCAGCACGGAGTAGCGGAACGAGACGCGCCCGTTGCTCAGGCGGGGATCGCGCAGCGTCACGATGGTCTGCATCGTGGCGCCCTTCGCGGTCGTGACGAGAGCGGCGTTCGGCGCATCGACGTTAAAGCCGTTGGCCTGCCAGCCGTTGACGAGAAACGCCGCCGTGCTCGAGCCGGCCTGCCGCGCAGGGCGATCGGTGAACCACGACAGGGCTGCGTTCGCCGGCAGACTGACGCGCATCGCCTTGCCCGAGCCGCTGATGCGAACGTCCTTGGAGGTGGTGCTGAAGAGCAGCGCGGTCTGGCTGGCGTTCGCGGAAGCGCTCAGGCCAAGGAGGCACGCGAGAGCAAGGAGCATGGGGACGAGAGGACGGCGAGACATGTGGTGAGCTCCGGATGGGGTCAGTTGACGCGGTAGGTGGACAGAAGGGTGAGCGCGTCGGTGCTCGAGAACGTGAGGCTTTCGCTGTAGTAGCGGGGGTCGCACTCGGCGCAATTGGTCGCGGCGTATTCGTCCGCGATCTGTGCGAAGGCGGAGAAGTCGCTCTTGCAGACCGGTAGTGGACCGACGTCGTTGTAGTCGTACGCGCTGTAGTAGTCGAAGTTGTCCCAGAGGCTGTCAACCCAATGCACATAGCCGCCACCGGTGCTGCTCGCGGGATGACATCCCTTGACGTTGAGCCACGGCGAGTGCCCGTTCACCTGATAGGTCGTGTTCGCGGTCATCAGGCACTTGTAGCCGGTGGCTGGGGTCGTTCCGACAGATGTAGAGGCAACGAACGTCGCAGGGCAGAACGGCATGGGTGCATCGTCCACGAACAAGCTGACGCGGGCGTACGTGCCGAGCGCGGGTCGTCCAGTCGTCTGCATATCCAGCATGGTCTTGTCGGCCAGGACGCGATAGCGGAACGAGACGCGCGTGCCCTTGGTGCGAGGATCGCTGAGGACGACGATCGTCTGCATGGTCTTGCCGTTGCGCGTCGTGACGAGCGCGGCGTTCGGCGGGTCGGTGTCGAAGTGCTGGATGGGCCAGGCGGCCACCAGTGCTGATGCCGTGGCGGTACCTGCGGTGCGCCCAGGACGATCGGTGAACCACGACATGCTGCTGCTCGCCGGGATGGAGACGCGCATGTTGCCCTTGGTGCCCGTGACGGCCGCATTCGTCGCAGTGATCGAGAACAGCAGCGACGGCTTGGCGTCAGCGGTCGCAGCTGCGAGCAACGCGATGAGCAGAAGAGCGGTGACGGCGAGTGTGCGGCGGGCGGTGGTGCGCATAGATGTCTCTTCGGGTGGGGTC
This sequence comes from uncultured Actinomycetes bacterium, assembly GCA_903847495.1. GTDB lineage: Bacteria > Actinomycetota > Thermoleophilia > Gaiellales > F1-60-MAGs149 > F1-60-MAGs149. Next base: position 259 of record CAINDT010000339.1, on the reverse strand, counting down.
AGTTGACGCGGTAGGTGGACAGAAGAGTGAGCGTGTCGGTGCTGGAGAACGTGAGGTTGTCGATCTCAGTGCCCGTGCTGGCGGCGTACTCGTTCGCGATCTGCCCGAAGGCGGAGAAATCGTCCTTGCACACCGGCAGCGGGCCGACGGTGTTGTAGTCGTACGAGAGATACCACTGGTTGTACTGCCAGAGGTCATCGACCCAATGGACGTACCCGAAGAGAATCCCGCTCGTCGTGCGCGTGCCGCCGCCGGTACT
>CAINDT010000338.1 GCA_903847495.1 uncultured Actinomycetes bacterium | reverse complement strand
TGTACCTCCTCGAGGTCCACGACGTCGGTGAGGCCGCGGCTGTGGAACGCCGCGGCCGCGACGATCAGCATCGACATGTTGACGAGGCCCGCGATCGCCATCGCGATCACGACGTCGATACGTTCGAAGCGGATCAGGCGGCTGCGCTCCTCCTCGCTGCGGCCCTTGGCGCGCGGCTTCGTCAGCGCCGAATGCAGGTAGATCACGTGCGGCATGACGGTGGCGCCGAGGATGCCGGCGGCAAGCAGCACGCTCTCCGTGCCGTCGAAGCCGGGGATGAAGAGGCCCTCCGCGACATCGACGCCATTCGGCCCCGCCAGGATCACCTGCACGACGAAGCCGACGATGATGATGCCGAGCAGGCCGGTGATCACGGCCTCCATGTGGCGGAAGCCGCGGCTCGTCTGCAGCCAGAGGATGGCGTACGAGCCGACCGCGGTGACGAGCGCAGCGGGCAGCAGCGGCAGGCCGAACAGGAGGTTGAGCGCGATCGCGGCACCGATGAACTCGGCGAGATCCGTGGCCATCGCGACGATCTCGGCGATCACCCACAGCACGAACACGACGGGCTTGCGGTGCCGCACGCGGCAGACCTCGGGCAGCGACATGCCCGTCGCGATGCCGAGCCCGGCGCTCATCGACTGGATCAGCATGCCCATCAGGTTGGCGGCGAGGATCACCCACAACAGCAGGTAGCCGTAGCCCGCGCCAGCCGCGATGTTGGTGGCGAAGTTGCCCGGATCGACGTACGCGATCGCGGCGACAAACGCCGGGCCGAGGAACGGCCAGAGCTTCCTGAATCCACGCCGATCGCCGGTCAGCGACTCGGTCGCGGCCGCCAGCACGCGCGCCTCGCCCGGTAGGGCAACAGCGGCGGCCTGTTCACTCGTCTCCGGCATGTCGGATGGTGCCACATCGGAATTCTAGGCGTTCCTAGAAATTTGCGCTAGAGCCAGAGCTCCTGGTCGCGGAGGGCGTCGGCGGCGCCCAGTTCACGGGCGATGCGCTCCAACTCCGCCGCGAGCGAACCGATGCGGACGATGTGCCCTGTGACGAGGATGATCCCGAAATGTCCATCGCCCTCGGCGACGGCCGCTCGCCCGATGCGGCAGAAGTCCTCGCGATTGTGCGTCACCAGCACCTGTCGGCCATCCCGAGCGCGCTGCAGGACGTCGGGGTCGCTCAGACCGAGGAGTGCCGGCACGCCATCGATCGCCTCTGCCTCGACGCCTTGGTCGGCCAGCACTCTGACGACCTCTGCGGTGATCATCGCGTCGAGGAGGAATCTCAACCGGCGGCTCGCTCCAAGCCGGCGAGGTACTCGGCCTTGCCGCGCTCGCCGGCGATGCGATTGGCTTCGACGCGGGCATCGATCTCGTCCGGATAGGCACCGTAGTACGCGATCGCGACATCCATGTCGGCCCTCGATCGACCGGTGTATTCCATAGCCGCGTCGACATCGCCGCCACACGCCTTGAGGATGTCGATCAGCTCCCAGATGTCGACACCCGTCCCGAGGAGGTACGCGCGACGACCCGTCGCGCCGTTCATGAAGCCGACGCGCGGGTGCCGTTGCATCCGTAGTCCCTCGTCGATCAGGCGCTGTGCCAGGGTGCGCGGCGGAATGCCCTCGAGGCTCGCCTCGAAGAAGAGGCACTGCAGGGCGTTGTCGTTGAGGCGAAGGCTGAGCGGTGCAGTCATGTAGCGCAGTGTAGTGCAAAGCGCTACACATGGGTGCGCGGTATCGTGCCGACATGCGCACGCTTCGCTACGTGATCGTCGACGTCTTCACCGCCACCCCGCTCGAGGGCAATCCGCTTGCGGTGTTCACCGGTGCCGATGGCGTCGACGACGAAACGATGCAGGCGCTCGCGCGCGAGACGAACCTGTCGGAGACGACGTTCCTGCAGCGCGCCACCGAGGGCGGCACCGCGCGGCTGCGCATCTTCACGCCCGCCGAGGAGATCCCCTTTGCCGGGCACCCCGTGCTCGGCTCGGCCTGGGTGATTGCGCGCGCCACGCCAATCCACCTGATCGGCTTCGAGACCGGCATGGGCATCATCCCCGTCGAGATCGAGCGCGAGGGCGGCACCCTGATCGGCGGACGCATGACGCAGCCGGACCCGTTGATCGGCCCCGCCGACGTGGATGTCGACGAACTCGGCCGCGCTCTTGGCACACCGCTGATCGGCGAGCCGGCCAAGGCCGCCAACGGCATCAACCACCTGCTCTGCCCTGTCGCCGACGTGTCGAAGGCCACGCCCAACATGCAGGCGCTCGCCGAATACGACGTGCACACCATCTATCTCTGGGCACCGGCGCAGGACGGCATCATGCGCACCCGCATGTTCTCGCCGCTCGACGGCATCTGGGAGGACCCCGCCACCGGCTCCGCCGCTGGTGCACTCGGTGCGCACCTCTTGCAGAGCGGCGTCGTGGAGCCCGGGCGCATCACGATGCTGCAGGGCGTCGAGATGCTGCGCCCCTCCTACATCGAGGTCGACGTCGCGCCGGGCGAGGCACCGCGTGTCGGCGGCTCGTGCCGGGTGGTCGCCCGGGGAGAATTCCAGCTATGACCACCCCGATCGAACCCGGCCGCAAGGTCGTGCCCATCCGCTGG
>CAINDT010000337.1 GCA_903847495.1 uncultured Actinomycetes bacterium | reverse complement strand
GCCGGTCAGCTGACGCCGGCGAGCCCCGGACGGATCAGCGTCTCGGGGCGCTTGAGCCCCTGATCGTCGTACGCCGGCGGCGTCGTGTCGGCCAGCGGCGGCGCGCCGTACGAGCGGGCGACCTGCTCCTCGGGCGGGCGACCGTAGAGGGTCGTGCGCTGGTACGGGTCGCGGCCCGCGGCCTCGATGATCGCGTCCATGCGCTCGGGCGGGCACTCTTGCCCGTGGGCGGCGCCCGCCGCGCGCGAGATCGACTCGTCCATCAATGTGCCGCCGAGATCGTTCACGCCCGCCCCGAGCATCAGGCGCGCACCCTCGGGACCGAGCTTCACCCACGAGGTCTGGATGCTCGGGATCCACGGATCGAGCGCCAGGCGCGCGGTCGCGTGCAGGGCGATGGTCTCGTCGAACGTCGGGCCGTAGCGGGCCTTGCCCTTGAGCGCGATCGGCGCCTCCTCGGGCACGAACGGCAGCGGCACGAACTCGGTGAAGCCACCGGTCTCGCGCTGCAGATCGCGGATGCGGTGCAGGTGGCGTGCCACGTGGACGGGACGCTCGACGTGGCCGAACATGATCGTCGCCGTCGTGCGCACGCCGACGGAGTGCGCGGTGCGCATCACCTCGAGCCACTGCTCGGTGTTCACCTTGTCGGGGCAGAGGACGGCGCGCACCTCGTCGTCGAGGATCTCGGCGGCGGTGCCGGGCATGCTGCCGAGCCCGGCCTCCTTCAGCTGGCGCAGGTAATCGGCCAGCGTCCACTGCATGGTGGCCGCGCCCTGCCAGACCTCGAGCGGCGAAAACGCGTGCACGTGGATCTCGGGCTGCGCGGCCTTCACAGCGCGCAGCACGTCGAGGTACCACTCGCCGGTAAAGCCCGGGTGGATGCCGCCCTGCAGGCACACCTCGGTGCCACCGCGCTGCCACGCCTCGACCGAGCGCCGAGCGACCTCATCGACGTCGAGCAGGTAGGCGGGCCCGCGCAGGTTCTCCGCGAGGCGACCCTTCGAGAAGGCGCAGAAGCCGCACTTGAAGTAGCAGACGTTGGTGTAGTTGATGTTCCGGCAGACGACGTACGTGACGTCATCGCCGGCGCGCTCCCAGCGGCGTTGGTCAGCCAGCTCGACGAGGCGCGCGAGCTCGGGTCCACGAGCGGTGAGCAGTGCCTCGGTGTCCTCGAGCTCGAGCAGCTCCTCGGCCTCGGCGCGCTTGATGGCGCGGGCGAAGTCGGTGGAGATCGCACCAAGGCGGGCGGGCGGTCCATCGCTCCACGCGGCGGGTGGTGACTGCGAGATGCCGTTAACCCAGTCGTCGTGCGGGCGCGAGCGCAACTGGCCGTCGGCGAGCTTGAGTGCGGCGGCGAGCGGCGCGGGCTCGGTCCACTCGGCGTTGAGGAAGCGGGGGTAGATGGTGAGACGCGGCAGCAGCGTGTGGCCGGCCTCGGCGGTGCGGGCCTCCAGCACCTCAAGGTCGGGCCACGGTGCCTCGGGGTTCACGTGATCGGGTGTGACGGGCGAGACGCCGCCCCAGTCGTTGATGCCCGCTTCGAGCAGACGCGGGAAGTCGGCGTGCGCGAGGTTCGGCGGCGCCTGCAGGCTCACCTCGTCGGGCAGGATCAGGCGCGCCAGCGCGAGCGACCATAGGTGCTCGTCGAGCGACGGCTCAGGCGCAGCGACCATCTTCGTGCCGGCCTTGGCACGGAAGTTCTGGACGATCACCTCCTGCAGATGCCCATGCTCGGCGTGCAGGTCGCGCAGCGCGAGCAGCGCCTCGACCTGCTCGCGGCGCGTCTCGCCGATGCCGATCAGGATGCCCGACGTGGTCGGGATCTTGTGCGCGCCCATCCGCCGCAGCGCGTCGAGGCGCACCGAGGGCTCCTTGTCGGGCGAGCCGTAGTGCGGCATGCCCTTCTCGCTCAGCCGCGCGCTCGCCGTCTCGAGCATGATCCCCTGGCTCGGCGACCACGCACG
>CAINDT010000336.1 GCA_903847495.1 uncultured Actinomycetes bacterium | reverse complement strand
CGCTGCCGTAGGTCGCGTCTGCCTGACGCGCGCCGATCTGGAGCTTGAGTAGCGGCGAGCCGGTGACGGTCACCGACGGGGAGACGTTGACGCGGATCCAGAGCTTCGAGCCGGCAGCCAGGACGCCCGACGGATACGGCGAGCTGACGCTGACGACGCTCGCTGCCGAGCCCGTCGCGGTCGGCTGCGCCGAGCCGTCCGTCGTCGGTGCCGACTCGATCGTCCGCCCGCTCTGGATGTAGACCGCGGTGACGCGGTAGAGGTACGCCGTGCCGTTAACCGCGGTCGCATCCGTGTACGACGTTGTGCCGGCGGGGACGAGCGCGCCGATCTGCGTGGTGGGATTCGCCGACGTGCCGCGGTAGACCTTGTACCCGACCAGGCCGTTGGCCGGGCTCGCGGTCCAGGAGACGGACACACTGCCGTTGCCCGGCACCACACTGAGCGCAGACGGTGCGGCGGCATCAGCCGGCGCGGTATAGCCCTGGGTGTGCGTGACGTCGAACGCCGTGGGCAACGCGTACGACGAGCCACCACCGCCGGCGTTCCACGCACCACCACCGCCGCCGTAGTAGCCGCCGCCACCACCGCCGCCGCTGCTGTTCGAGTTCGCCCCGCCACCCGTGCCCAGCGACCCGTTCTGGCCCGGCGCGTTCGTCGACCACTGGCCACCCACACCACCCGCCACCTGCGTACCGCCATAGCCACCGAAGTACGACGGCGGAGTATTGAGCGTCAGCCCCTGACCACCCGTCAGCCCACCACCCGCACCACCATCCTCGCCCGCACCCTGGTTGCCAGCACCGCCACCGCCACCGGCGACCCACGTACGCGAGGCAAGGCTGGCGGCGAGGCTCCACGCGCCACCGACCGTGCGAATGTCCGTCGCGCCACCACCGCCACCACCGCTGCTGTAGCCCACCCCGCCGCCGTTCCAGCCGGCGGTGGCCGATGACCCGGCGACCGCCTCGCTGCAGCCGACGTAGAGGTTGAGCGTCGAGCTTGCCGAGACGGGCAGCACGCCCTGCGTGCGGCCGCCAAGCCCGCCGACCGAATTCGTGGAGGCGCCGCCGCGGGCGCCGTAGGCGTCGACACGCAGCGCCGTCACGCCGGCCGGGACAGCGAACGTCTGTGCCGCGCCCGTGCACGAGTATCGCGCAGTCGTCGTCCACGTGGGCGTGGCGGTCACCTCGGCCGACTTCGGCGTCTCGTTGCCCGCCGTGTCGACAACGCTGACCTTGTAGTAGTAGGCCGTACCGAGCGCCAGACCTTCGTGACGGAAGCTGTTGGTGCCGATCGGCGCGGTACCGATCACGGTCGTCGGATTCGTCGTGGTGCCGCCGTAGATCCGGTAGTACGCCGGGTTGGCGAGATCGGTCTGCGCCCAGCCGACGACGTTGAAGCCCTGCCACCCCGACGCCGCGACGCCCGTGACGAACGTCGAGGTCGGATACGTCAGCTGCACGTAGCCCCCACCGTTAGCGGGGACGATGTAGGCGCGGGCAATCGACAGCGACGTGCTCGAGCCGGGCACCGGCAGCGTGTTGATCGCGCTCACGGCGGCGTTAGCCGTGTCTTTAATCGTGCCGCCGTTGAGCGCCAGGGCGGTCGGTCCGGTGACGTCGATCCAGGTCGCGGCATCGTTGTCGGCGATCGTGTACGTGAAGGCGAGTGACGACGTACCCGAGCCCGCGGCGTATGTCGCCGTCACGCGGCGCTGGCCGATCT
>CAINDT010000335.1 GCA_903847495.1 uncultured Actinomycetes bacterium | reverse complement strand
GCCTTCGACAAGGGCGAGGCGTCGTTCAAGCAGGCGCGCGCCGACGGTCAGGGGCTGACGGATGCGGCAAAGCAGGCAGGGCGCGGCGCGCTCGAACCGGTCGATCCGGCGGCGGGCGCGGACGAGGCTTCGCCGCCTATCGAGTGACGACGGCAGGCGGGCGCATGGACTCAGCAACCTGATCGCCCGTATCGTTTGCCGGTGCACTGCTGCAGACTGCTTCGCCCGGCGCTGATCGCCGCCGTCGTCCTAACGCTCGTCGGCGCCGTAGTACCCGTGGCTGGTGCGGTGGCCACACCCACCGTCGAGGTGACCGCACCCCGTTCGGTGATCGGTCCGTCTGGCGACGTGCTGGTGCGCGTGACGCTGGCGAATCCGACCACCGAGACCATGCGGGTGCTGAGGTGGAACACCCCGGCGGATGGGCTGAGCGAACCGCTCTTCGACGTCACGCGCGACGGGGTGCCGGTGGAGTACATCGGCCCCCTCGTCAAGCGCGCGGCGCCGACCGCCGCCGACTATCTCCGACTCGAGCCGGGTGCGACCCGTTTCTACGATGTCGATCTCAGCGAGGCGTACTCCTTCGCCGCCGGTGGTGCGTATGCGATCCGCTACCGGACCACCGCGAGCGAGCTGCTCGCCGTCGGTCGGGCGAAGGTCGCCGGCGGGCTCGTCTCGAACGAGTTCGAGCTCGTTGTCGGTGGCCGTCCCGATCCCGCCCCGTCGATCGGCGCAACCTCGGTGACCAATCCCGGGTGCTCGACGGGGCAAGAGACCGACCTCGCCGCGGCGTTGGCGGCGGCGAACGTCTACGCCACCGAGGCGGTCGAGTACTTCTCGGACAATCGGGCGGGGGCGCGCTATCAGACTTGGTTCGGCACCTACAGCGCGACGCGTTGGCCGACGGTCCGCTCCCACGTTCAAGCCCTGGCTTCAGTGACCGGCGGGACGGGCGTGCGGTTCACGTGCGGTGACCCCCTCTGCGGGAGTGGCGGAGTGTTTGCCTTCGTGTATCCGACGAATCCGTACATGGTGTACGTGTGCGGCGGGTTCTGGTCCGCGGCGCTCACTGGCACCGATTCGCGAGCGGGGACGCTGATCCACGAGATCACGCACTTCACCGTCGTCGCCGGGACTGATGACTACGCGTACGGCCAATCGGCCGCAATGGCGCTCGCCGTCAGCAATGCGAATCAAGCCGTCGACAATGCGGACAACTACGAGTACTTCGCCGAGAACACGCCGGTGACCACGGACAACGCGCCCGCCTACACGATTGACGCGCTTGCGCTCGACTTCGGGACCCAGCTGCTCGGCACGACCGGTGGCTCGCAGACCTTCACGGTGACGAGCACCGGTGATACCCCTGTGACATTCAGTACCGCATCGGCAACCGGCGACTTCGTGCTGTCTGGTGGTACCTGCAGCGGTGCCACGATCGCGCCGGCCGCGTCGTGCACGATCGTCGCATCCTTCGCCCCATCCGTCGCAGGCCCCCGCAGCGGCACCGTCGACCTGCCG
>CAINDT010000334.1 GCA_903847495.1 uncultured Actinomycetes bacterium | reverse complement strand
GCGCACCTGGCGTGCGCGGCGGCCGAGGCCGCCGTCGGGCCGCGCGACGAGAGCATCCTCGGCGTGCACGTCACCGAAGACGCCGACGCGATGGTGCAGCTCAACCCCGACGACTTCGCAATGACGCCCGCGGGCCTCATCTGGACGGGCCTCGACGACCCGGCCATGCGCGTGTCGCTGCGGAGCACGGGCTCGGAGGTCGTGACGATCGTCGATAGCGAGTCGGGCCGCGTGCTCGGCGACGTGGAGCAGGACCGCGCGCCGCGCAGCGTGCACCCAGGCGCGGTGCACCTCAACCTCGGCGAGCGCTACCTCGTCACCTCGCTTGATCTCACGGAGGGCACGGCCCTGGTCGAGCCGTTCCGCGGCGACTGGTTCACCGTACCGCGCGCCGACTCAACCGTCGCCCTCGACGAGCCGGAGGCCGAGGAGTGGCTCGGCAACTGGCGCTGCCACCTCGGCGAGGCCGAGGTCGCCACGCGCGTGACGGGCTACCAGCGTCGCCGTACCGACGACCTCTCGGTGATCGACAGCCGTACGCTCGACCTGCCCGAGCGCCGCTACCGCAGCGCCGCGCTGTGGATCACGCGCCCGCCGACCGACGACGAGCCCACGCTCGGCGGCCTGCACGCCATCGAGCACCTGCTCGCGGCCGCCCTCCCCCTCGCCGTCCCGAGCGACGCCGGCGACATCGCGGGCCTCTCGACGATCCTGCACCCCGACACCCTGTCGCCCACGATCATCCTCCACGAGACGCGCCCGGGCGGCGCGGGCATCGTGCGCACCGCCTTCCCCGCTCTCGCGCGCATCGCCGAGGCGGCGCGCTCGATCGTCGCCGACTGCCCCTGCGACTCGGGCTGCCCCGCGTGCATCCAGAGCTTCTCGTGCCCCAGCCTCAACGAGCCGCTCGACAAGGCGATGGCGCTGGTGCTGGTCGGGGAGCTTGTCCAGAACGCCTAAATCGCCGCATTTTGTGACGAAAATCACCCCTCCCGGTGGGGCTACCCCTACATGCGGGCCAAATTTCCGCTGTGGGGCTTGACCACAGGTGCAAACGAACGAATACTCGTCCAATGCGAATCGTCAACGCTATGTCTCTCCGCGCCCTGCTCCTGCTCGGCATCGCGCTTGGTGCGGGGCTCGGTTTCACGGGCACCGCCAGTGCTGACAGCTGCAGTGGCGGCGGCACGTTCACCATCACGGGCACGACCGTCTCGTCGAGTTCGGCGTGCGTCGGTGCGATCACCATCCCCACGTCGGTGACCGCGATCGGAGACAACGCGTTCCAGAACGCAACGGGTCTGACGAGCGTCACATTCGCAACGACGAGCAGCGTCACCAGCATCGGCAGTCAAGCGTTCTACGGCGCCACAAGCCTCACCAGCATCACCATCCCCACCAGCGTCACCAGCATCGGAAGTTTCGCGTTCTACGGTGCGACGGGCCTGACAAGCGTCACCTTCGCAGCGCCAAGCATGGTCACCAGCATTGGCAGTTCCGCGTTCAGTGGTGCGACCAGCCTCACTAGCATCACCATCCCCGATAGCGTCACCAGCATCGGAAGCAACGCGTTCAGCAACGCGTCGAGCCTCACGAGCGCCACCCTCCCCAGCGGACTCACGACGATCAATCTCGCGACGTTCAAGAACGCAACGGCCTTGACCAGCATCACGATTCCAAACAGCGTCACCCTCATCAACTACGAGGCGTTCTGGGGCGCATCCAGCCTGACGCGACTCACCATCCCGAGCAGCGTGACAAGCATTCGCGAATGGGCGTTCCGAGATATGACGGCACTCACGCGCATCGAGTTCCTCGGCAATCTGCCGACCTGCGAAGCAGTCATGGGCATGTGCAGCATCCCCTTCGACGGCTCGAACAACGCGACGGTCTACCGCTTCGCGAGTGCGACCGGTTGGCCCGCAATCGGTTCGACGTACTTCGGTCGCCCGCAGGCGTATCTCGTCCTGCCGCCGCCTGCCCCGACCGCCGTCGCAGGCAGCGCATCCGCCACGATCACCGTCGCCGCGGCGACCCCAGGCCCGACGCCGGACACCTACACCGTCACCGCGGTCGGCAATCCCTCCAAGACGTGCACCGTCACCGCACCCGCAACCGACTGCACCGTCAACGGCCTCACCAACGGCTCGAGCTACACCTTCACTGCGGTCGCCAACACTGCCTCGCCCGTGGCAAGCTCGGTGGCCTCGACCGCGTCCAACGCTGTCACGCCGATGACTGCGGCGTCAGCACCGACGAGCCTGACCGCCACTGCGCATGACCAGTCGATCGACGTCGCCTTCACCGCTGGCGCCAACGGCGGCTCGGCCATCACCAACTACGAGTACCGCCTCAACGGCACCGGCAGCTGGACCGCGTTCTCGCCCGCCCAGACCACCAGCCCCGTCACCATCACCGGCCTCACCAACGGCACCACCTACACCGTCGAGCTGCGCGCGATCACCAGCTACAACGCCGCCGGCACGGCATCCGCCGCCTCCACTGCGGTGACGCCGACCGCACCGGCCCGCGACTCGACAACCACGCTTGCCGCGATGTCCGCAGCGAACCCCCTGCCACTCACCACGCGATCGACGACCACCGGCACGAGCATCGTCACGACCTTCACGGCGCCCGGTCCCGGCGTCGTCCGCCATGTCGGTACGGTTCCCGGCAGCCGCCGCGGCTCGCGGGCCGCCACGCTGACGGTCTGCACCTACACCAAGACGATCACCGCGGCCGGAGTCGTCGAGATCAAATGCAACCTCAACAGCGCCGGCCGCCGCCTCCGCACGCAACAGGCGCTCGTCATCACGCTGACCACGACGTACACGCCCACCAGCGGCACGCCAATGGTCTCGACGAAGAACGTCAAGCTCAGCCGCGCATCCGTGGCCAAAGCACCCACGCCAACGAGCACGACACCAAGCAGCGTCACCGGGTAGTCGCCAGCGCGGCGCACCCAAGCGCTAGTCGTCAAGGCACTCGCGCTGCTCGGCAAGTTGGTGCAGAACGCCTAGATCGCCACATTTCGTGACGGAATTCGTCCCTTCAGGTAGGGAGGTCTTTACACGCGGGTCGATTTATGTGGGCCGGTTTGCCGTTTTGTGGCTTGACTTCACGTATTGACGAACGAATACTCATCCAATGCGAACCGTCGACGCGATGCCTCTCCGTGCCCTCCTCCTGCTCGGCATAGTGCTCGGGGCGGGGCTTGGTTTCACTGGCGCCGCCAGTGCTGACAGCTGCAGTGGCGGCGGCACGTTCACCATCACGGGCACGACCATCACTTCGAGCTCGGCGTGCGTCGGTGCGATCACCATCCCCACGTCGGTGACGGCGATCGGAAACAACGCGTTCATGAACGCAACGGGCCTGACGAACGTCACATTCGCAACGATGAGCAGCGTCACCAGCATCGGCAGTCAAGCGTTCTACGGCGCCACAAGCCTCACCAGCATCACCATCCCCAGCAGCGTCACAACCATCGGCGCCGGCGCGTTCTACGG
>CAINDT010000333.1 GCA_903847495.1 uncultured Actinomycetes bacterium | reverse complement strand
TTCGTGGTGTTCGGCCTGCAGGACCTGCTGAAGGCGCTCGGGCACTGAAGCGCCTCTAGGCTGCAGCCGTGCTGACGCTGCTCGTCGAGGTCATCCCGCTCGCGCTCGCGGGCGCGATCAGCCCCGTCGTGCTGATGGGCGCGCTCGCCATCCTGGACGGTCCGCGCGCGTTGGCCCAGTCGGCCGCGTTCTGCGTCGGCGTGGTCGGCACGACGGTTGTGCTCTTCGTGCTCGGCTTCCTCGTCGCCGTGCTCCGCCAGGACGGCGATACGCCCGGCTGGTTCGCGAGCGATCCGGCGCACGTCGTGATCGGCATCATTCTCGTCGGTGCGGGGCTCGCGCTCGCCGCCGTGCGCCCGAACCCCAAACGTGCGGCGGAGTTCGAGCAGCGCTTTCTCGCCGGTCGCCGACCGCTGCGCGACTTCGCGATCGCCGGCGTCGCGTTGATGATCACCAACGCCTCGACCTTCGTGGTGTTGATCGCGATTTTGCATGCCGTTGCGCGCGCCGACGTCCCGTTTGTGGAGGAGGCGGTCGCGCTGGCCGTCGCGACGTTCATCGTCGTCCTACCCGCGACGGCACCGCTGGCTGCTGCGGCTTTCGGTGGCGCGGGAACACGCCGGTGTCTCGGCGAGATCAGCCGCCTCTCCCTGCGCTACGGCCGCTTCGTGATGGCCGCGCTGTGGATCGGCATCGGCGTGAAGGACGTGCTGTCGGTCGTGTTCGGCTGATGCTCGGAGGCGTCGGGTCAGGCGCTCGTACGGGTTGCGACGATCCGCTCGAGCGCATCGAGCCACGCCGTGTAGTACGCCGTCGCAGGATCCTCGTCGGGATCGTGGCCGTGACGATCGATCGCCTCGGCCAGCGCATCACGCCACTCGACGGGGCCGACGCCGAGCTCGCGCAGGGCGATCACGCCGGCCCCGAGGGCACGTGCCTGCCACGGCTCGTCGAAGGTCAGCTCGCCGTTGGTACGCGGGAGATCGAGCGACGCAAGGTACGGATCGTCGGTCATGCCGTGGCCGGCGCCAGCGGCAGGCCGGTGCCGATCATCGAGTCGCGCGTGACGAGCGCCGCGAGGTCGTCCTCCCCGAGCCCGTCGGTGCCCGCCGGGCGCATGGGCAGCACGAGGTAGCGAACCTCCGCCGTGGAGTCCCATACGCGGATCTCCATCGCGTCGGGCAGCTCGACCCCGAACTCGTTCAGCACCGCGCGCGGCTCGGCCACGACTCGAGCGCGATACGGCGCGCTCTTGTACCACGTGGGCGGCAGCCCGAGCACGGGCCACGGATAGCAGGAGCAGAGGGTGCAGACGATCATGTTGTGGATCTCGGGGGTGTTCTCCACGACCACCATCGTGTGCCCTTCCTCGCCGGCGAACCCGAGCTCGGCGATCGCCGCGGTGCCGTCCTCGAGCAGGCGATCGCGGTAGGCCGGGTCGCTCCAGGCGCGGGCCACGACGCGGGCGCCGTTCTGCGGGCCGACGTCGTTGACGTAGCGGTCGATGATCGCGTCGATCGCATCGCTCGTGACGATGCCCTTCTCGACGAGCACGGCCTCAAGTGCCCGCGTGCGCAGCTCCTGCTCGCTGGCCGGCCGCGGATGGTGATGCCCGTCGTGGTCGTGGTCGTGGTGATCGTGATCGTGATCGTGCATCAGGCGGCCTCCAGGTAGCGCTCCCACAGATCGGCGAGCACGGCGTGCTGGTCGACATCGGTTCCCCACAGATCGCGCGCGCGGAAGCGCACCGCGTAGACCGCCTCGCGCTCGGCATTGTCGACGTCGGGTACGCCGTCATCGCCGCGAACCGCGACGATCATCCCCGTCGCTCCACGCAGATAGCGCGGGCAGCGCGTGTGCCCCGCCGGCCGCATGCGCACGACGCGCACGCGATCGCCGACGCCGAAGGAGGGCGCGGCGGCCGGCGGCATGGGGTGGCTCTCGGCGAGTCCACCGAGCAGGCTCGCCGTGCGTGTGGGATCGGTAGAGCGCGGTGCGGGCTCACCGGCGGCGAGTCGGGCGGCCCAGGCGTCGACCTCCTCGTGCGTCAGCGCGCCCGTCTCGACCAGCGCCTGCTCGGCCTCGTACAGCCACTTCTCGTAGTAGCTGGCCTGCAGGTATCGGGCGTGGCCGATCTGCTCGATCGTGTGGCGAAAGGCGTGCGTGGAGCGCGGTGCGCTCGCGACCGCCAGCGCGAAGGCCCGCGCGTCCCACTCGTTCGGGAGCGCCGCGTCCGCGCCCGGCCACGTCGCCGGGCCGAACCCGTGCATGCCCCCGACGTCGTGGATGCCGTCCATGAGACTGACGATAGATCACCGCCGGATCCCGCGCGAGCGCGTCTGCGTGTTCCGATTGGGGTCTGACCCCAATCGGAACTAGAACCCGGCGGGTGCGCCCGTCTGCTCGCGCTCGTGCTTGCCGCCTGGGATCAACGCACCGCAGATCACGGCGCTGGCGAGGAAGATGCCCGCAGAGACCCAGAACGCCACGGAGTAGCTGTGCACGGCCGCCGCCATCTGGTCGCCCAGGCCATCAGCGAGATAGCTCGTGACGGCACTCGCCGCGATCGTGGAGAGGAGGGCGGTGCCGATCGACCCGCCGACCTGCTGCGTCGTGTTTGCCATCGCGGAGGCGATGCCCGCGTCGTGCGCCTCGACGCCGGACGTGCCGACCTCGAAACAGGTCGCGAACAGCAGGCCGAGGCCGAGACCGAGGATGACCAGACCGGGGAGGACGTGCGAGACGTAGCCCGTGTTCGTGCCGATCTGCGTGAGCAGCGCCATGCCAATCGCAGCGAGCAGCATGCCGGCGAAGATCGGGATGCGTGCACCGATCTTCGGCAGCAGCACGGCCGTCGACAGCGTCGCCATCACCATGATGCCGCCGACCATCGGCAGGAACGCGAAGCCCGTCTTGATCGGTGAGTACATCAGGATCGTCTGCAGGTAGTACGTCAGGAACAGGAACACGCCAAACATGCCGACGCACGCAAGGCCGAGGCCGAGGTACGCACCTCCGCGCGAGCGGTCGAGCACCACGCGCATCGGTAGGAGGGGGTTGGAGACGCGCGTCTCGATCACCACGAAGATCGCGGTCAGGATCAGGCCGCCGATCAGGCACACCAGGGTGACGGTCGATGTCCAGCCGTCCGTCGCGGCCTGCGAGCAGCCGTAGACGATGCCGAGCAGGCCGACGGAGATCACGACCGTGCCGAGCAGGTCGAGGCGCGCCTTGCCCTCGGGACGCTGGTTGACGAGCAGGACGAACGCGGCGATCGCGGCCGGCACGGCCAGCACGAGGTTCACGTACAGGCACCAGCGCCACGACAGGTACTCGGTCAGGAAGCCGCCGAGGATCAGGCCGACGGCGGCACCGGCTCCAGCGATCGCGCCGTAGATGCCGAAGGCCTTGCCGCGCTCGTCGGGATCGGTGAACGTCGTCGTCAGCGTGGAGAGCGCCGCGGGGGCGAGCAGTGCGCCGAACAGTCCCTGCGCGGCGCGGGCGATCACGAGCACCTCGAAGTTGGGTGCGCTGCCGCCGACGGCGGACGCGACGGAGAAGCCCACGAGACCCGCGAGCAGCACGTTCTTGCGCCCGAAGACGTCGGCGAGGCGACCGCCGAACAGGAGCAGCGAGCCGAAGGCGAGCGTGTACGCCGTGATGATCCACTGGCGGCTGTCGTCGGAGAAGCCCAAGTCCATCTGCGCGGACGGCAGCGCGATGTTGACCACCGTCGAGTCGAGCACGACCATCAGCTGCGCGATGCCGAGCACGGCGAGGATCGCCCAGCGCTTGGAGTGATGGGGGTTATGGGCGTGATCGGTCACGAGTGCTCCTGGAAACGCAGCGGGCGGGGGTGCCCTAAGAGGGGATCTTCGCCGACAATCGCGCAGAGCCTGCCAGTGGTTGAGGTGCACGTTTCGTCGCTGCCGGCAGAGGTGAGCAGTTCAGCCAACGAGACTGGTGAGTGCCCTGGCCACCATCAGCGCGCCGATAACGCCCGCGACGATGGCCACGATCAGGCGATTGCGACGGATCAGCCAGTCGCGCAGCGCATCCAAGCGAGTCGTCGCAGCGGCGCCGCCGACGAGCGCGTAGGCCGTGATCGCGGTGTACGGCAGCGTCGCGATGAGGATGAAGGCAACGGCGACGGGCCCGGCAGCGGCACGCGACCAGTTGGCGACGATGATGTCGCCGACGGCGATCAAGAGCACGACGTTCTTCGGATTGACGAGGGCCGAGCTCACCGCAAGCAGCGCCACGGGGAGAGGCCCCATCTCCTCGATCGCCCCGAGAATCTTGGGCGCGGACTCGTCGCGACGGTTGCGCCAGTTCGCGATACCGAGCCCCAGGAGCAGCAGGCCGAGAGCGAGCAGGACGAACGCGGTGACCGTGCTCGGTCCGCTCGGCCCGTCGTCTGCGGCGCTGCCGCCGAGGACGCCGATCAGGATGGCGACGACGCTGCCGAGTAGCAGGGCGACGACGAACGCGATGGCGTTGACGGTGCGCCGTCGCGAGAAGAGGACGAGGATCATCTTCGCCAGCCCGACCGGCGAGAGGGCTAGGCCAATGGCAGCAGCGATGAGTGCGGGGATCGCGGCGTTCACGGGCTGATGAGCCTCACGTCGGCAAGCGGCGTGCGGGTGCAGGGCGTGTGGTCAATGAGCGGACGGTATCCCCGTGCTCCGGCGAGCGGTCTCGGTATTGCCGAGGACCTTGTGCGGTGGTGGGGTGCTCGACCTACGTGTCCATCACGGGGAAATAGAGGGAGGGATTCGAGAGTAGGATCGCGCCATGCCGATCCGCATCAGCCAGGCGCTCCTCACCGGCATTGCCGACG
>CAINDT010000332.1 GCA_903847495.1 uncultured Actinomycetes bacterium | reverse complement strand
CGACGTTGTCGTAGATCGACTTGGGGAACGGGTTGGGCTTCTGGAACACCATGCCGATGCGCTTGCGGACCTCGATCGCGTCGATCTCGGGCGCGTAGAGGTTCTCCCCGTGGTACAGGCAGGTGCCGTCGACCTCCGCTCCGGGGATCAGATCGTTCATCCGGTTGAGGCAGCGCAGGAACGTGCTCTTGCCGCAGCCCGACGGGCCGATCAGCGCGGTCACGGCATGGCTGTGGATCTGCAGGTCGACGTCGCGCAGCGCGCGGTTGCCGTGGTACCGGACGCCGAGGCCCTGGCAGTCGAACACGGTCTCGCGCTCGATGGCCGGTGTCGCGTTACCGTCGGCCGGAGGCGTCGACGCGACCGCGTCGAGGTGGATGCCGGTCTGGGGCACAGCTGCTGCGGGATCGGACTGGGCGTCCACGCTTACCACTTCCTCTCGAACCGATTGCGCATCCAGATCGCGACCCCGTTCATTGAGATGAGGATCGCGAGCAGGACGATGATAGCCGCGGCCGCCAGGCCCTGGAATGCCTCTTGGGGCAGTCTGATCCACTGGTAGATCAGGATCGGCAGCACGGTGTACTGGGTCAGCAACCCCGGATTGAACGACACGAACGTGGCGGCGCCGACCATCAGGAGGGGCGCTGTCTCGCCGATCGCGCGCGATAGGCCGAGGATCGAGCCCGTCGCGATGCCGGGGATGGCAGCGGGCAGCACCTCGCGGCGTACGACCTGAAGGCGCGTGGCACCGAGCGCCATGCCTCCCTGGCGCACGGTGTCGGGGACGGCGCGCAACGCCTCGCGCGTGGCGATGATCACCGTCGGCAGCATCTGCAGGCCGAGGATCAGTGCGCCGGCCAGCAGCACCGGGCCGAGCCCGATGCCGCGCACGAGGAAGGCGAGGCCGAGGATGCCGAAGATGATCGACGGGATCGCGGCCAGGTTCTGGATGTTCAACTCGATCAGCCGGATCCACCAGCGGTCCTTCGGTGCGAACTCCTCCAGGTACACGGCGGTGCCGATCGCCACCGGCAGCGCTGTCGCCACGAGCACGACGGCCATCAGGATGCTGGCCATGATCGCCGGCCGGGCGCCAGCGATGTTGGGATCCATCGACGGGCCGTTCTCGAACAGGACCGGATCGAGGTACGGCAGGCCGTCCTGCAGCACCGTGAATAGAAGGACGGCGAGGGCGATCAGCCCCACGGCCGTCGAGGCCATGATGAACACCATGAACACGGTGGCCGTGATGCTGCGGTGCTGGCGGCCGGTCAGTGCGTCGCGGACGCTGCGCTGGGCGGCGGCGGTCGCAGTGCGGTTGGCGCCGTTCACTCGTAGACCTCGCGGAAGCGACGCACCATGCGGATCGCGAAGATGTTGAGGACGAACGTGATCACGAACAGGGTGAGGCCTACGGCGAAGATCGTCTTGTAGGAGATCGATCCGACCGGGACGTCGCCGGCGCCCGTCGCCGCGATGAACGCCGTCATCGTCTCGACGGTCGAGCCGGGCCGCATCGTGGTCTGCGGCAGCTGCCCGGCGGCGATCAGGACGATCGTGGTCTCGCCGATCGCGCGGGAGATGGCGAGTACGAAGGAGGCGGCGATACCGGAGATCGCGGCGGGCACCACGACGCGGGTCGAGACCTGGAAGCGATTCGCGCCGAGCCCGAAGGAGCCCTCGCGCAACGCGCTGGGGACGGCCTTCATGGCGTCCTCCGACAGCGAGGCGACGGTGGGCAGCAGCAGGACGCCGATGATGATGCCGGCGGAGAACGCGTTGAAGATCTCGACCTGCCAGCCGAGGTCGCGCAGCAGCGGCGTGAGGAACGTCAGTGCGAAGTACCCGAGCACCACCGTGGGGATGCCCGCCAGCACCTCGAGCACCGGCTTGATCACGGCGCGGGCCCGCGGATGGGCGTACTCGCTGAGGTAGATCGCCGTCGCGAGGCCGAGCGGCAGGCACACGAGACACGCCCACAGCGTCGTGTTGAGCGTGCCGACGATCAGTGGCAGCACGCCGAACGAGGCGGGCTTGAAGAGCGGCGCCCAGTCGGTCGACGTGAAGAACTCGACCGGCGATACCTCGCCGAAGAACTGCAGGCTCGGCACGAGGAGCGCGATCACGATCCCGATCGTCACGAGGATCGAGATCGCAGCGCACACGGCGAGCGCGCCGATCACGACGCGCTCGCTGGTACGGCGGTTCCGGGCGGTCAGCGAGGAGCGACCGCCCGGAACCCGATCTGGAGCAGCAATGGCCACGTGGTGAGGCTAGTCGCCCGACCGGTCGCCTAGCCGGCGAGGGCCTCGGCCTCGGCCTTCATCGTGGCCGCCTGCTCCGTGGAGAGCGGGACGAACAGCGAGTCCACGGTCAGGGTCGGCTCGTTCTCGACGTAGAAGTTGGCGAACGCCGCGACCTCGGGGCGCTTGGCCGCCGCATCGGCGATGTACATGTAGAGCGGTCGGGACAGCGGCGCGTAGGTGCCGTCCTGCACGGTCGTGACGTCCGGCGCGACGCAGCCGGAGCCGCCGTCGACCTGCACCAGGCTCAGCTTGTCCTTGTTCTGCTCGTAGTACGAGAGGCCGAAGTAGCCGAGGCCACCCTTCTCACCCTCAACGCCCTTAATCGTGACGTTGTCGTCCTCGGACGGCGAGTAGTCGGTGCGGCTGGCGCCCTCTTCCCCGTTGATCGCCTTCGTGAAGAAGTCGAACGTGCCGGAGTCGGTGCCGGGTCCGTACAGCTTGAGCGCCTCATCGGGGAACGACGGATCGACGTCCTTCCAGGACGTGGCCTTGGAGTCCGGGCCCCAGATGATGGCCAGCTGGTCCGTGGTCAGGCACGTCGCCCAGGTGTTCTCCTTGTTGGCGACGAGGGCGATGCCGTCGTTGGCGACGAGCAGTTCCTTGAAGGTGACCTGCTTCTCGTCGCAGATCGCCTTCTCCTCGTCCTTGATCGCGCGGGACGCGGTGGCGACGTCGGTCTCGCCGTTGCAGAACTTCTCGATGCCGCCGCCGGTGCCGGAGGTGCCGACGGTGACGTTGACGTTCGGCGCCGTGGACTTGAAGCGCTCCGCGGTGAGCGTCGCGAGCGGTGCCACCGTGCTCGAGCCGTCGATCACGATCGAGCCCGACAGCGAGGTGTCGGCGTCGGCCGCGGTGGATGCCGCCGTGGTGTCGCCGCTGCGACCGCCGCCGCAGGCTGCGAGGGCGGCGCCGATGCCGCCGATCGCGAGGATCGTCATGAGGGTCTTGCGGGTTGCCACGTGGGGATTCCTCCGAGTCGTGCGTGGATGCAGGGTCAGTCTGCGCGGGCGAGGTCCTGCGTGGGGTTCGGCTTCGGTTCGATGATGGTTACGAAGTGGTGACGAAACCCGCGTGTTGCGGCCTTCCCGTGGTGGTTTTACGGTGAAACCGGCAACCAACTGGTGATTCGCGCGCACTCCGGGAGGCCTGCTCGTCTCGCACGGCTACCATGTTGCCGTGCGTCAGGATCCCTCCGCAGACGGCACGACGACGACCGTCGGCGAGCCCCGTCTCTTCAACCGCGAGCTGTCGTGGCTCGACTTCAACCACCGCGTGCTGGAGCTTGCGACGGACGGGACGGTGCCGCTGCTCGAGCGTCTGCGGTACTGCTCGATCTTCGCCAACAATCTCGACGAGTTCTTCATGGTGCGCGTGGCCGGTCTGATCGACCATGTCGTGCAGGGCACCGTGCCAAGCGACGGTACGCCGCCGCAAGACACGCTTGACGAGATCGCCGAGCGGCATCGCGGCATGCTGATCAAGCTG
>CAINDT010000331.1 GCA_903847495.1 uncultured Actinomycetes bacterium | reverse complement strand
GGGTCGAACTCCTCGAACTCCTCGAGCGCCTCCCGTGAGGATGCGCACTCCCGTGTCTCGAAGCCGCGCCCAGTGAGCATCTCGGCGAGCAAGGTTCGCGTGAAGGCATCGTCTTCGACCAGGAGCGCACGCCGCCGAAACACGTGGATCCCATCGGCGCTGGGCGCGGCAGCGGCGGTCGTGCTCATTGCGTCTGCTGCGCTTCGCTGCGAATGCGGCACTGCACGGTCTCCAGCCTAGGGAAGTGGCGTCGGAAAAGCGATTCGGGTAGGACGACCCTGATGCTGGCAGGCACGCAGTGACCATCCGACACGATGTTCGGGTAACTCTCAACTACTACCGCAGAACGTGCGGCTGCATGCAGCATCAGCGCGAATAGGCCATAGTCCCGCGCACACCGCGTCCCCGAGGAGACCCCCATGCCCGAGATCGGCGATATCGCCCCCGACTTCACCCTGCAGGAGACGTTCGACACGAGCGTCACCCTGAGCGACTACCGCGGCAAGAAGAACGTGCTGCTCTTCTTCCACCCCTTCTCCTACACGGAGATCTGCGAGGGTGAGATCTGCGAGATCCGCGACGAGTCGAAGCTTGAGCGCGACGACCTCGAGATCCTCAACGTGGCCTGCGACGCGTGGCCGATTCGCCAGTCCTACAAGGATCATCTCAAGGCCAACGGGCGCTTTCTCGCCGACTTCTGGCCGCACGGTGAGGTCTCGAAGGCGTACGGCGTCTTCGACAATGACTGGGGTACGTGCATGCGCGGCACCTTCCTGATCGACATGGACGGGAAGATCGTCAACCAGGTCGTGAACATGGGCATCGCAGATCGTCGCGACCAGTCCGTGTATCTCGACTGGCTCGACTGACCTCATTGCCGAATCGATACCCCGCCGGCGCGATGCGGCGGGTATTCTGAGCGCCAGTGACGGCACTCACCGCACCCCAGCTCCTCGAACGCGTCCTCGACGGCAACCGCCGCTGGGCAGAGGGCTCGTCCGAGCGCGACCTGCTCGGCGCGCCCAGCGATCCGCTCGAGCACCAGCCGCCGGTGGCCGTGATCGGCTGCTCGGACGCGCGCGTGCCGCCCGCTGCAGTGCTCGGCGCGGCGGCCGGTGCGATCTTCACGCTGCGCCTCCCGGGCCACTACGTGGACATTCCCGTGGCGGCGGGCCTCGGCTTCGCCATGACGACCCTCGGCACGCGCCTTGCGATCGTCCTGGCGCATGAGGATTGCCGCGCCGTCGACGCGGCGTACACGGAGTACACGACGGGAGCACCGCCCAATCTCGCCCTGGCGCCGCTGACGGGGTCGCTGGCCGCCGGCCTCTACCGCGCCGGCGGGGCCGCTGACGTGCAGGAGGCGATCGACGTCAACGCGCGCATCACCGCGCAGAACCTGATCACGCAGTGCGCATCGCTGCGCCAGTCGATCATCGACGGCAACGCCCAGCTCGCGGTGATGCGGTACAGCCCGGCGACCCGACGCGTGACGGTGCTCGAGGAGAGCGTCGTCCCCCACGCCGGCGCCGTCTAGCGTTACTGGTCGATATCGAGCTGCGGCGCGACGGAGCGGGCGAAGCGCTGCTCGGCGACGGAGTCGGCGAAGTACGAGACGGGGCCGTGCTTGATCACGCCCTCCGTGTCGAGCTCCTTGAGTAGGTTGATCGCAAACGACTCGAGCATCCACTCGCGGCCCGGCGGCACGGACCCCTCGGCGGCTAGGCGGGTGAGCGTGCCGATCTGCTGCTCCTCGGTGATCTGCAGCGCCGTGGAGAGCAGGTGCATCGGCCCGGATGGCAGCAGCTCGGAGAGGCGGCGGAAGAGCTCACGTCCCTTGTCGGCATCGGAGACGTACATCTCGATCGCGAGCTCGCGGATGCCATTGCGCGCCACGCGGACGCCGTACATGTGCTGGTTGTGGATCCGCATCGTCTCGCCGCCGAGGCCACGCAACTTGACGCTGCGCAGCGTGATCGCCTCGACGATGCCGCTCATCGCCCACGGCTCGATCGTGATGGCGTCGCCGACGTCGAACCAGCGCTCGGCCACGACCATCGTGCCGGCGATCACGTCGCGCAGCACGCTTTGGGCGGCGAAGCCGACGATGGCAATCAGGAGCGAGACGCCGAGCACGGTCGAGCCGGCCCCGGTGAAGCCGAAGGCGAACACGCCGAGGATGCCCGCGACGATGGCGGCATACCGCGAGAGCGAGCGGACGACGGCGACCGTGGTGTCGGCACGCTTGGCGCGACGGTGCTCGTCGACGTCGGTCGAGCGACGGCCGCGCAGGCGTCGTGACATCAGCGCAACCGTGAGGCGCGGGATCAGAATCGCGCCAAGGATGGCGAGCACGATCACCACGCCCATCGCGATCCAGTTGACCCCGTTCGAGGTGAAGGTGTCGCTGCCGGGGAGGGAGATCACGCTCCCATGATGCCCGACGGTCTCAGGAGCGGGCCGACCGCAGACGACGCTCGGCCAGCGCCCGTTCCGGATGCGAGGCGAGGCCGGCAAGGCGCGCCAACGCGCGTTCGACGTCGTACGCCGTGCGTCGCAATTCGAGCTGCCCGTCGTCGATGATCGCCCAGGCCGCGCGCTGGTCGCCGTCGAACGGGAAGCCGACCGAGCCGGGGTTGACGACCTCGACCGCGCCCACCTTGCGCGAGTACTGCAGGTGCACGTGGCCGCAGAGCATCGTGGCGTGGCCGACGCCGGCAGTGCGGGCCTCGGCGAGCTCGTCGGGCGTGTCGGGCGTGAGGCGCCACTCGTCGTCGCCGGGCACTGCGTGGACGATCACCGCATCGTGCTCGGGCAGCACGCGCGCCGCCTGCAGACCGCCGAGCCAACTGACACGCTCGTCGCCAAGGCGGTCGGCCGCCCACTCCGCGATGGCATCGTCGCCGTTCGCGATCATGCGGTCGGTGTTGCCGCGGATGGCGACGACCCGCCCGGGATGCTCGCGCAGGCGGTCGACGCAGTCGTCGGGCGCCGGGCCCATGTACGCGTAGTCGCCGCCCAGGAGGAGCCCGTCACAGCCCGCCGCCGTCACATCCGCGAGCACGGCATCCAGAGCATCGATGTTCCCGTGGACGTCGAACAGCACCGCATCGCGCATACCCCGAGCCTACGCGAGATCCGCCGTTTTGGGGGCGGGCTTCACCGCACTCCCACCGCGACTACCCTGTCGGCGTGACCCGGGTGATCGTCATCGGCGGCGGGATCGTGGGCTGCTGCATCGGCGATGCGCTCGCACACGAGGGCATCGCCGTGGAGGTGCTGGAGCGCGAGCAGCTGGCGGCCGGCTCGTCGGGCCTCGCCGTCGGCGTGGTCGAGTCGCAGTACACCGATCCGCTGTGGATCGATCTCCGCGTCTTCGCGCGCCGAGCCTTCGACGAGCTCGCGGGGCAGGCCGAGATCGGCTTCGTGCGCTCGGGCTATGCACGGCTGGGGTACTCCGATGACGACGTTGCGCTCTTTGCGGCGAGCGTCGAGCACCAGCGCTCGCTCGGCGTCGAGGACGCCCGCGTGCTGGCGGTCGACGAGCTCTCGGCCCTCGCCCCCGCCCTGCGCGTGGACGACGTCCGCGGCGCACTCTGGTGCCCGAGCGACGGCTACGTGGATCCGCATCAGGCGACCCTGGCCTTCGGCGAGCGCGCGGCCGCCGCCGGCGCACGCCTGACCACCCGGTGCTCGGTGACCGCCGCCGAGCGTCGCGATGGACTCTGGCACCTCACCACCAGCGACGGTCCGCGAACGGCCGACGTGATCGTGAATGCCGCCGGCCCCTGGGCCGGGCAGGTGGCCGCCCTGCTTGGTTTGACGTGCGACGTCTCGCCGCAGCGGCGCAGCGCCACGCAGGTGCACCTCGCCACCCCGCTCGACTACGTGCACCCGTTCACGATGAACTACATCCCCGGCGTCAACCGCCTCGGTGCGTACGTGCGACACGAGGCCGCCGACCGACTGATCTGCGGCCTCCACTCCGAGGAATTGCTGGATCCCGACAGTGATCCCGACGACTACCCGCGCGGCGTTACCCAGGACTGGC
>CAINDT010000330.1 GCA_903847495.1 uncultured Actinomycetes bacterium | reverse complement strand
GGTTGAAGGCGGCGGTCTCGAAAACCGTTGTTGGGGATACTCCTCAACCGAGGGTTCGAATCCCTCCCTCTCCGCCTCTCTTGCTCCCCTGCGATGGACATTCGGGGTCGAGCTCCCAGCCACCGCTTCGAATCCTCGGTTACACCGAGGGTGTTCGCCGAGTGCTGCACACCATCAGGGCCAACACTCGATCAGCCTCGTCAAGCCGAGCTCCGCTTGGCTTGAGCAGCATCGACGAAGGCGCCCGCGAGCAACCACCCCACTTCCACCAACCGCACTGCGCGGGCTTTCGAATCCCTCCCTCTCCGCCTCTTCTGGTCGCGCCTGTTGGACATTCCGACGGCAACTCACAACCAACGCTTCGAATCCTCGGTTACACCGAGGGTGTTCGCCGAGTGCTGCACACCAACCGAGCCAACGCTCGATCAGCCTCGTCAAGCCGAGCTGCGCTCGCCTTGAGCAGCATCGACGAAGGCGCCCGCGAGCAACCACCCCACTTCCACCAACCGCACGGCGCGGGCTTTCGAATCCCTCCCTCTCCGCCTTTCTTGCTCCCCTGTGATGGGCATTCCGGGTCGAGCTCCCCGCCACCACTTCGATCGGCGCCTGCCACGCCGAGCCAGCGGGCGGGGCTAGCCCCGCCCTGTACGCGCCGGCGCTTGACCCGCAGGCGACTCGCGGGCAAGGTGCCCGCATGCACTCGCCACGGTTCACCGTGCGGTCGCTGGTCGTTGCCGTCGTCCTGATGGTGGCCGGCGCGGCTCCCGCGCTCGCATCGGCCTCCGGCGGCCTCGACATCGCCTTCGCCCCCACCGTCCCCGGGGCCGTCGACGCCATCGCCGTGCAGCCCGACGGCAAGATCCTGATCGGCGGCACCTTCACCGCCGTCGACGGGACGGCGCGCAGCAATATCGCCCGCCTCAATGCCAACGGCACGCTGGACACCTCGTTCGCCGCTAGTGCGAACCAGTCGGTCGTCGCGCTGGCCGTCCAGCCGGACGGCAAGATCCTGATCGGCGGGTACTTCACCGTCGTCAACGGCGAGCCGCGCAACCGCATCGCCCGCCTCAACCCCGACGGCACGCTCGATACCGCGTTCGACCCGGACGCAGACAACGAGGTCCGCGCGCTGGCCGTCCAGGCGGACGGCAAGATCCTGATTGGTGGGGACTTCAGCAACGTCCGCAGCACGGTGCGCAACCACATCGCCCGCCTCAACCCCGACGGCACGCTGGACACCGCGTTCGTCCCGGGCGTAGGCAACACGGTGGTCGCGATTGCCATCCAGCCGGATGGCAAGGTCCTGATCGGCGGGGGCTTCGGCAACCTCCGCCTCAACCCCGATGGCACGTCCGACGACTCGTTCGACCCGAATGTGAACGGCACCGTCTCTGCGGTTGCGGTGCAGGCCGACGGCAAGATCCTGATCGGAGGCCAGTTGACCGCCATCGGCAGCGTGGCGCGCAGCAATATCGCCCGTCTCAACGCCAACGGCACGGTCGATGCCGGGTTCGCTCCGAACGTGGATGCTCCGGTCTTGACCGTCCTGGTGCAACCCGACGGCAGGATTCTGATGGGCGGGAGCTTCACCACCGTGGACGGGACGGCGCGCAGCCGGATCGCCCGACTCAACGCCAACGGCGCGCTCGACACCTCGTTCAATCCCGACGTCA
This sequence comes from uncultured Actinomycetes bacterium, assembly GCA_903847495.1. Taxonomy (GTDB): domain Bacteria; phylum Actinomycetota; class Thermoleophilia; order Gaiellales; family F1-60-MAGs149; genus F1-60-MAGs149. Next base: position 3,967 of record CAINDT010000330.1, on the reverse strand, counting down.
ATTCGGGGACCGATACCGACTGCCACGTCTACGCCACGGCCCTGCAGACCGACGGGCTGGCCGTGATCGGCGGCGACTTCACCACCGTCAGCGGCGCAGCGCGCCGCAATCTCGCGCGCATCAACACCAACGACGTCCCCGGCGCCCCCACGGGCGTCACCGCCACCGCAGGTCTGCTCAGCGCGACGGTGTCGTGGACCGCCCCGGCGAGCAACGGCGGGAGCGCGATCACCTCCTACACCGCTACGGCCAGCCCCGGCGGCCGCACCTGCACCGCCGCCACGACCACCTGCACGATCAGCGGCCTCGACAACACGGTGGCCTATACGGTCACCGTCACCGCCACCAACCTCATCGGCACGGGCGGCGCCTCAGGCGCCTCCGGCGCGGTGCGCCCGTACAAACGGCTCGCGATGAAGAAGCCGCGAGCCGAGGGCACCCGCATCGTCTCCCGGGTCGAGACCACCGGCCCCGCGACCATCACCCTGCGCGTCCGCACGAAGACTGGCGCGACCGCCTGCAGCAAGATCGTCCGCGTCACCGGCAAGAAGACCCACGCCATCACCTGCCCGCTCGACCGCGCCACTCGACGTGCCCTCAAGAAGACCGCCCAGACCCTCGTTGTCACCACCACCGTCCTGGCGCGGAAGGGCGCGACGTTCGAGGCGGGTGCGAGCTTCGAGACGACGTTCACCGTCCGCGTGAGCAGGACACGCTGACGACGACGGGTCGTCGGCCCGGTCTCCACCCCTGCCCAGGCGCGCCGGTGGCCACCCGAACGGTGGGTCGACCTTTCTCGCGCCGGGCGGCGGGTCTTGCTCGATCATGCCGGTGACGTCGAGGCGGTGGAGTTTCGGCGCGAGTTCGGGCCGCGGTGCCTCCGCGCCAAACTCGGCCGCCGAGACGGGCATCCCTCGGGAATACCCGTTGCTGGGGACTGACCTCAACCGAGGATGCCCGCCCTACGATCCCGGCACGAAGCGCACGAGCGGCAGTCCCGTGCCGTCGACGACGGACCAGTCGGCCGGCGCGCTGCAGCGCGCGACCCGCACGGTCGGGTTGGCCATCGCCTCGCGCAGGCAGGCCTGCACGGCCTGCTGGCCGATCTGGTTCGGATGCATCGGCTCGAACGGCGAGTACGGCGGCAGGATGCGCACCATCTGCACCCGCTCGGCCTTGGCCACAACCTGGTCGGCGGTGATGGCGTCGACGTGCGCCGCGTCCTTTGCGCATAGCTCGCGGCCGGCAAACGCCTCGGTGATGTCCACGAAGCGAACTGCCAAGCCGGTCGTCGTGGATGCGCGGGACGCAGCGCCCGCGAACTCGCGCATCAGGACGGCGAAGCGGGTGTTCAGCCACCGCACGTCCGCGTCGTAGAACGGGCAGCCGCCGCCGAAGAGGCGGCCGGCGTAGGTCTCCGGATAGCGGTTGCCCTCGCTGATCAGCCGGGGATACCCCTGCACGATCAACTCCCAGGAGCCGTCCACGTAGCCGGCGGCCCGCATCGTCGCGTGCGTGCGCTCGATCGCCGCCTGCACCTTGCGCCCGACCTCGGCCAGGGACGCGTCGGACAGGCGGTCGCTGACGGCACGCGACGAGCTGCATTCGTAGTTGAAGGGCCACGGCACCGCGAAGGCGGCCATGCAACTGGCCATGACCGGGCCGAAGCCCATGTCGTTGCCGCCGATCGTCAGCAGCACCGTCTTGATGCGCGCCCGACGAGCCACCTCATCGAGCAGCGTCAGCTGTCCGGGCATGCGCACGCCCAGGACAGGGACCGTGTACCCGTCGTCAATGCCGGGCTTGTACTGGCCGAGGACAAAGCCGCTGGTCGTCTTGGCGCCCGAGCAGGCGAGGTTGATGCCGACGGTGCCCGGCACGTGGATCGCCGAACCGCGTGCGCGGTGGCAGCCGGGGATGGACTCGCCGCTCGGCGTGTCCCAGTAGGCGCTCTCGCCGTACGCGTCGACCAGATGGATGTTGCGCGTGGAGCCGACATTGCCGCGCCAGCGGCCGGCCTCGCCGGAGACCATCGAGTCCCCGATGGAGACGTTGACCGTGGACCCCGGTGCCACCTGCGCGAGCATCGCGTCGACTGCGGCGCGCGCCGCCACCGCGATGCCGGCCGTGTCGGCGGGCGCAGCGGTGCCCTGCTCAGCCAGACGCGAGCGTGTCTGGAGATAGCGGTCCTCGGCTACGGAGCCGATGGTGCGCACCAGCCGCCGGTCGCGCTGGGTGAGCGTGATGCGGGCGACCTGGACCTTCTGGATGGCATCGCCGACGCGTTGGTAGATGATCGCGCGGTCCTGCTCGCGATCGCGGCTGCCGTCCGCGTTGCGCGTGACGATGTCCATCCGCACGCGGTTCGATGCGGACATGATGATTCGCTGGGTCGCGATCGAGGACGTGCCGTCGTTCGACCGAACCCGGGTCGTAACCGGGCATTCGCCGATGGCGGCGCGGAGCCTCGACCAGGCGTCGTCGATCCGCTCGTCGCCGTACGAGAACGTGAGGACGCGCACGCGTCGGCCGAGCCCGGTTGCCGCCCACTCGCCCCAGTGGCGCGTGCCCATCATCGCGCGGGCCTCATAGGCCGCGCACGGGTAGGGAGCCCGGTTGGTGTCGGTCGCGTACACCTCCGTCGCGCGGGGGGATAGCCGGGCACTCGGGAAGTCTGCGATGACGGGCAGCGACGTGCCGATCTCCGGCGTGGGCATCGGCAGCTCATCGCTGGCACGCGCAGTCGCCGAGATGCCCGCGAGCAGCAGCGCCGCCAGCGCGATCACGCTCGGCATCCTGATCCACCGCATCTCAACTGCCATCGCAATCACCGACCGCTCCCCGCCCATCCTGCTCGACTGTTCGATGAATACGATGCACGAGCCGTGGGTCGGAATGCAACTCGCCGGTGAGACGCGCCACGAACCGCGCCACCGGCGCGGGGAGCCAGATCCGCCGGGGCCGCGCTACCCCAGCGCCAGCGCGCGCAGCGCCTCGCGCTCCGGCACGCGTCCCGGCGGATCGTCCGCCACGACGGCACGCAGCCAGAGCGCTTCGCCGAGCAGGTCGAGCAGCTCGGGCAGGTCGTCGAGCGTTCGACTCCCCTCGCGCGCGACGACCACGGTGCCCCGATCCGCCTCGTGGCGATCGCCGAACGGGATGCCACGGCTGGCCAGGGCGAGCTGCACGGCCGGAGTGAAGCGCGCGCGCACCTCAAGCTCGTCGCCCTCGGTCGCGAGGGTGAGGCGGACGGCCTGCTCGAACGCGGTGCTCTCGAGGGCGACGCGTTGCCGGGTGGAATCGTCGGCAACCCAGTCGAGCTCGCGTGCGTGCTCGGTCAGCGTCACGAAGCCGATGTCGGGGTAGTCGGCGTCGAGCACGACGACGGTCCACAGGTCCTCACCGTCGCCCTCGATGAACACGCCCTCGTGGTCCTCGCCGCCCTCGCCACCGAACGAGATCGCCAGGCACCCGAGCTGGACGCCGCTGCCGTCGGCGAGCGCGCCCTCGACGAGCCACGCCCAGCGCCGTTCCGACCCCGCCCGCAGGAGCGGCACACGCGGCTCGACGCGCTTCGCGCGGCTCTTCCGCCAGCCCCGTCGCTTGAGGTAGGCCGCAGGGTTGTCGCCGAACTCGCGTTCGAGTCGCGCGCGATCCGCAGCGCCGACGACGTCGTGATGGCAGCGGGCGTGGCTGAGCCGCAAACCGCCCCCAACATCCCGTCCCGCCTCGAGCTCGTCGTCTTCCCGATCCATCGGCTCGGCGCAGAGCGCGCAAGCGCCGCCCGACCCGATCCAGAGTCGCTGCTCGAGCACGGGCACGTCGGCGTCGGCAATGCCGGTGAGGAGCGCCTGGCTGATGCGGATCGGCATGGCGCGATCCTACTCTCGAATCCCTCCCTCTATTTCCCCGTGATGGACACGTAGGTCGAGCACCCCACCACCGCACAAGGTCCTCGGCAATACCG
>CAINDT010000329.1 GCA_903847495.1 uncultured Actinomycetes bacterium | reverse complement strand
GTGGCTGCGTGACGTCTCGACGCAGGTCCGTGTCACCGGAGCCGACGAGATCGGCGCGCTGGCCGGAAGTTCCGATCACCAGGGCATTGCGGCGCGCGTCGATCCCTTCCCGTATGCCGACCCCGATGATCTGCTCGATGCGGACGCTCCGCTGATCATCGCGCTCGATGGCGTCAGTGATCCCCGCAATCTCGGTGCGATCGTGCGCAGCGCGGAATGCGCCGGTGCGGCGGGGCTCGTGGTGCCACGCCATGGGAGTGCGATCGTCACGGCTGTTGTCGCCAAGGCCAGTGCCGGCGCGGTGGAGCATCTGCCGATCGCCGTCGCTCCGAACCTGGCGGATTGGCTGCAGCGCGCCAAGCGACCTGGAATCTGGAGTTACGCGGCGGCAGCTGACGGTGAAACGGGCTACACGGACGCCGATTACCGCGACGGGTGCATCTTCGTGCTGGGCGCGGAGGGTTCGGGTGTGCGTCCGCGGGTCATGGACGCATGCGATCAGACTGTTTCGATCCCGCTGGCGGGGTCGATTTCGTCGCTGAACGTGTCCGTGACGGCCGGCGTGCTGCTGTTCGAGGCCGTGCGCCAGCGCGCACAGACCTGAACCTCTGCAGAGGCTGGGGCATAGGCAATCGCCTACGTACCTATCGCAATCCCGCTGATAGAGCCGAAATCCACGGGTTCTGCCTATGCCTCGTTTTGTAACGGTTTGCAGGCAAATTAGGAACAGACCTATGAATTTTCATATTGCGCTTGCATTTCCCAAATGCGTCAGGCAGCATGGGGTCGTCCGGGTAAACCTCATCCACACGATGAGGGTTTCGTCCCCGGGTTGGAGGAGCAGAACCCCCATGCAGACCGCCCGAGCAACGACCGCACGGACCGCCGATCCGGCAGCCCGTCAGAAGCGAGATCAGGGCGATCTCAATCTCGTTCTGCGCGCCCGTAACGGCAGCGATGCCGCGCTCGATCAGCTGATCCGGCGCTACCAGCCGTTCGTGCGTCTCAAGGCCTCGAGCTACTTCCTGGCCGGCGGCGACTCCGACGACCTCCAGCAGGAGGGTCTGATCGGCCTCTACAAGGCGATCCGCGACTACCGCGTCGATCGTGAGACGTCGTTCCGCTCCTTCGCCGAGTTGTGCATCACGCGTCAGATCATCACGGCGATCAAGGGCGCGACCCGCAACAAGCATCAGCCGCTCAACGGCTACATCTCGTTCTCGCACACGCCTGCCGGTGCCGACCCCGAGGGGGGCGAGTGCACGCTTGGCGACGCCATTGCCGGCTCGCCGACGATGGACCCCGCTTCGTGCGTGGTCTCGAGCGATGAGCTCGAGTCGCTGGTCGCAATGCTCGGCTCCTCGCTGTCCCCGCTCGAGTCCGAGGTTCTGGCCGCGTTCATGGCCGGCGACTCCTACGACGCGATCGCGGCTCAGGCCGGGTGCGATCCCAAGGCCGTCGACAACGCCCTGCAGCGCGTCAAGCGCAAGATCGAGCAGCATCGCGCCAGCCGCGATGTCGCCGAGACCGCCTAGAACCGCGTAGATTGCCGGCATGACGCCGGGTCAGTACGCCATCGCGGGCCTTGCTGCGCTCGCGGCCGGGCTCGTCAATGCGCTGGCCGGCGGCGGCACGCTGATCTCGTTCCCTGTCCTGCTGGCACTGGGTGTGCCGCCCGTCACCGCGAACGTGACCAACACGGTGGCGCTCGTGCCGGGGTATCTCGGCGGCACGTACGCGCAGCGTGGCGACCTCGTCGGGCAGGGACGGCGCATGCGCATCCTGCTGCCCGCCGCGGGGCTCGGCGGCATCCTCGGCGCCGTTCTTCTGCTGGTTACGCCCGAGAGTGCGTTCAAGGTGCTCGTGCCGTTCCTGATCCTCGGCGCCGTCGTGATCCTCGCCCTCGGCGATCAGGTCAAACGTCGTGTCGCTGCGCGGATCTCGCGACTCCACGACGGGCGCGAGCAGCTCGTCGGTCCGGCGATCGGGGTCTTCCTCGCTGCGATCTACGGGGGCTACTTCGGCGGCGGGCTCGGCATCATCGTCCTGGCCGTCCTCGGCATGGTGCTCGTCGACACCCTCACGCGCATCAACGCGCTCAAGCAGTGCACGAGCCTCGTCGTCAACGGCTTCGCCGCCGTCATCTTCCTGTTCTCCGGGCACGTGCTGTGGATGACCGCCGGCGTGATGCTCGTGTGCGCGTTGCTCGGCGGCTATCTGGGCGGGCGCGTCGCCAGTCGCGTGCCCGCCAAGGTGCTCCAGCGACTGGTGCTGGTGATCGGTGTCGTCGTCGCGGTCGTGTACACCGCGCGCACGTTCGGCTGAGCTTACGCGGCAGCGGGCAGCGATGACCGCAGCGTGGCGGCGACGCGAGCGGGATCCGGCACGTTCGTGCAGATGCCATCGACGCCCATCGCGACCAGGCGGGCGATCGTCGCGGGGTCGTCGGGCGTCCACACCCAGATCTCGCCGCCGGCGCGGTGCACCTGGGTGATCAGCTTCGGCGTGACGAGCCGGTGCTGGACCGTCACGAGGTCGCAGTGCGTGGCCTTCAGCAGTAGGTCGACACGGCCGGTCCAGACGAACCGCCACGCGCGGTTGGCGACCCAGCCGAGAGCGCGGATCCAATCGTGGTGGCGACGCGGGATCGTCAGGCCCACGCGGATGCGTGGCTCCAGATGGCGGATCCACAGCGCCTGCTCCCAGCCACCGCCGGTGATCACGATGCGCTCGGTCATCCCCGCCTCGCGCAGCTCGCGTACGAGCTGCTCGGACAGGTGGTTCTGCTTGAGATCGAGATTGAGCGGGATGTTGTGGTGCCGCGCGAGCGCCAGCGCGTCGCGCAAACGGGGCGCGGTCTCGTTGGGTCCCTTGTCGTGGGCCAGGACGAGTTCGCCGTCGGAACGGCGGCGGCGCACATCGACCTCGACCATGTCGGCACCGAGTCGGATCGCCTCTTGGATCTGCGCGAGGGTGTTGTCGCCGAGCCCGGTCCGGTACCCCCGGTGCGCGATGTGCAGGTGGGTTCCCATACCTCCAGCGTACTCCTGCGCGAGAATCTGCGAGCGGAATTCACCGGATCGCAAACACGGCGTAACCGCACCACAGCCGATCGGTGGAGAATCCCGAGAGCCGGCGCCCGGGATCGAACCGAGGACATCCACTTTACAAGAGTGGCGCTCTACCAACTGAGCTACGCCGGCGCGTCCTGCAGCCTAGCGACCGGAACGTGCGGCATCCTCAGTAGGTGCGCGATTCGCTCCGAGTCCTTGTCGTCTCCAACATGATCCCCTCGCTGGAGGTGCCGCAGTACGGCGTCTTCGTGGCGCGGCAGACGCGTGCGCTCGAGCAGAACGGCTGCACCGTGGAGATCGTCGGGCTCCAGAAGGAGGCGACGGGCCGGCTTGGCACGGCGCGGAAGTACAACGGCCTGCGTAGCCGTGGCACCATCGCCGCCGATCGCATGCAGCCCGACGTCGTGCTGGCGCACTACCTGACGCCGACCGCGCTGATGGCACGGCGCGCGGCGAAGGCCGCCAAGGTGCCGTACGTGCTCGTCGCGCATGGCGGCGACGTCACGCACCTCGAGCGCTCCAAGGCGCTGCGCGCGAGCATGCGGCGCGCGATCAAGGGCGCCGATCGGGTCGTGGCGGTGTCGCCGGCGCTGGCCGAGCGCCTCGCCGCCGTCTATCCCGGTCTCGAAATCGACGTCATCAACACCGGTGTGGATCGCGTGCTGTTTCGCCCTGGCGCGGCCGACCTCTCGCCCTACGGCGAGCCGCCGCAGCGTCCGCTGATCGTCCAGATCGGCAATCTGATCGAGCGCAAGAATCCTGAACGCCTCGCACGCGCCGCCCAGCGGCTGTTCGCCGAGCGGGGCGGGGGCGAGCTGTGGATCGCGGGCTCGGGCCCACTCGAGGACACGCTGCGCGGGATGAGCGGCGTGCGTCTGCTCGGCGCCGTCCCGCCGGAGCAGGTGCCCGTGCTGCTGCGCGGCGCCGATGCCGCGGCGCTCGTGGCGCTCAGCGAGGGCTATGGCCTGGGCGCGCTCGAGGCGGTGGCCTGTGGCGTGCCGCTCGTCGTCTCGAGCACCGCACCCGTCGCGCGCGACCTCCCGGAGACATCGGCGATCCGTGTCGATCCGACCAGCGAGGACGCGATCCTCGACGGGCTGCGCGCGGCGCTCGACTTGCCGCGTGAGGATCCTGCTGGTCAGGCCAAGGCCGACGCGCAGGCCGATGTGGTGCAGGCGCGCCGCATGCTCGATCTGCTGACGACCGTCGCCGGCCGCGCGGTCTAGTCGGTCGCCAGCTCGCCGAGCAGGACGCCGGCATCCTCGCCGGTATACGGCTCAACGCCGAAGCCCTCTTCCCACAGCGCCTCGACGCGGGTGAACTCCTCGTCGGTGACGGGCGGCGTGTCGGAGGTGGCGGCGAACTCGTCGATCTGCTCCACGTTGTAGATGTTCGGCAGCACGGTCGAGACCGCGGGCTCGTGGAGCAGCCACTGCATGGCGGCCTGGCCCATCGTGCGATCGTCACGCTCGAGGAAGCGCACGGCCTCGACCTTCTGCACGCCCTCCATCAGCCACGACTTGGGGCGATGGCGGCGGTGATCGTTCTCGGCGAACGTGGTCTCCGTGGTGTACCTGCCCTCGAGCATGCCGGAGGAGTGGGGGACGCGGGCCACGATGCTGACGCCGTTCGCGGCCGCGTTTTCGATGAACTCGCGGCCCGGCTGCTGCTCGAGCAGGTTGTGAATCACCTGCATGGCGTGCAGCGGGCGGTTGTTTGCCACCCAGACGCCCTCGTCGCGCCAACCGATCGCGGGCCCGAGGGCCACGCCGATCGAGCGCACGGTCCCGACCTTCAGCAGCTCGTCGAGGTACTCCCACAGCGCGTCGTCTTGGAGCGCATCCATGCGAGGGTTGTGCAACTGGTAGAAGTCGATCTGGTCGCGGCCAAGGCGCTTGAGGCTCTGCTCGAGCGCGTAGCGGACGAACGCGGGCGACCAGTCGTGCGGGCGCTCGACGTGGCCCTTGCGCTCCCACGGCGAGTAGATGTCGTAGCCGAACTTCGTGCCGACGACCACGTCGGCCTCGTTGCCGAAGGCCTTGTTCAGCAGCATCTCGCCACGACCCTCGCCGTACGTGTCGGCAGTGTCGTAGAAGGTGATGCCCCGCTCCTTCGCGTGGCGGAGGAGGGCGACCGCCTCGTCGTCGGTGTACTCGCCCCACCAACCGGTGGCCAGGGTCCACACGCCGAAGCCCACTTCCGAGACCTCGACGCCACTGCTTCCGAGCGTGCGCGTCTTCATACCCGGAGCGTAGCGCCGATCGTCGGCCGATCCGCGGCCCGTCGCTACTGTTCGCCTATGGCCACGCCGATCCGCATGACGCAGCTCTCCTCGGGTGGCGGCTGCGCCTCGAAGCTGCCTGCCGCGGCGCTCGCCGAGGTGCTGCAGGGCGTACCGCATCGCGATGATCCCAACGTCCTTGTCTCTGGTGCGACCTTCGACGATGCGGCGGTGATCCGCCTCGACGACGGCAGCACGCTGATCCAGACCATCGACGCCTTCGGGCCTGTGGTCGACGATCCGTTCGACTACGGGCGCATCGCCGCGGCCAACGCGATCTCCGATGTCTATGCGATGGGCGGCATCCCGCGTTTCGCGCTGGCGATCATGGCGATCCCGGCCGGCGTCGAAGCGGCCGTCACGACCGAGATCCTGCGTGGCGGTGCCGCCACGGCGCATGCGGCGGGCGTCTCGATCGTCGGGGGTCATACCGTCACCGCACCTGAGCCCCTGTACGGCCTGGCGGTCACGGGCATCGCCCCTGGGGGCTCGTTCTGGGTGAACAGCGGCGGGCGTCCTGGCGATCTCCTCTGCCTGTCCAAGCCGCTTGGCAGTGGCATCGTCGCCAACGCGATGCGCAAGGATGCCGCGCCGGCCGAGGTGCTGGCCGCAGGCGTCGAGGTGATGGCGATGACGAATGCCGCCGCGGCTGACACGTTGCGCGCTGTCGGACCGACGGCGGTGGTGGACGTGACGGGCTTCGGGCTCGTCGGGCATCTTCACAACCTCGTGCGCGAGTCGGGGTGCGCTGCCGAGCTCGAGCTCGGCGCGCTGCCGCTGATCCCGGGCGTCCGCGAGTTGGTCGAGGCGGATGTCATCCCCGGCGGGTCGCGCCGCAACCGCGCCGCAGCCGCGGCGTACATGTCGGCCCGGGACGGCGCGGTGGATGCGCTGATCACACTGGCGTGCGATGCGCAGACGTCGGGTGGCCTGCGTGCTGCCGTGCCCGCGGACACCGATCCGTCGGTCCTGCCCGGCCCGGTGATCGGCCGTCTCGTCGCCGGTGCGACGGGCACCGTCGCGCTGATCTAGACGGCGGGGTACACTCCGCTCATGATCGAAGGC
>CAINDT010000328.1 GCA_903847495.1 uncultured Actinomycetes bacterium | reverse complement strand
GGTCCACGAGCGCATCAACGCGCGCACCCCGCGCCTGCTCGACGACGGCGGCATCCTGGAGATCCAGCGACTCCTCGCCGATCCACGACCACTGTCGCACACCGCCGACCGCGCCCACGGCCTCGACGACGTGCGGGCGCTCAGCACGGGAGAGATCACCCGCGCGGAATGTGAGCAACGGTTGTCTGCTCGTACCCGCCAATATGCGAAGCGCCAGGACACCTGGCTGCGCCGGCTCCAGCAGGCCGAGCTCGTCGATGCGAACCGCCCCGCGGAGACCGTTGCGACCGAGATCGCGGAGCGCCTGCGGGACTAGCCCCGATACGATTCCGGGCATGTCCACGGAACTCCAGCACGCCATCGAGGCCGCCTTCAGCGGCGACACCCCCGCCGAAGACGCACGCGGCGCCGTCGAGGAGACGATCGCCCGCCTCGACCGCGGTGAGCTGAGCCTCGCCGAGCAGCAGACAGACGGCAGCTGGACCGTCAACGGCTGGATTCAGCAGGCGATCCTGCTGTTCTTCCGTCTCCAGAAGATGGAGATCATCGAGCTGGGCCCGTACACCTACCACGACAAGGTGCCGCTCAAGAGCGCCGTCGAGGGTGTGCGCATCGTGCCGCCTGCGACCGTGCGCTACGGCGCCTTCGTGGAGCCCGGCGCCGTGCTGATGCCGTCCTACGTCAATATCGGCTCCCACGTCGGTTCCGGCACGATGGTGGACACGTGGGCCACGGTCGGGTCGGGTGCCTGGATCGGCAAGGACGTGCATCTGTCCGGCGGTGTCGGCATCGGCGGCGTCCTCGAGCCCCCGGGCGCACGGCCCGTGATCATCGAGGACGGCGCATTTGTCGGCTCGCGCGCGATCGTCGTGGAGGGCGTCCACATCGGCGCCGAGGCCGTGCTTGGCGCAGGCGTGATCCTGACCGCCAGCACGAAGATCATCGACGTCACCGGTACCGAGCCGGTCGAGCACGTCGGCCACGTGCCGCCGCGCAAGGTCGTCATTCCCGGCACGCGTCCGAAGGAGTTCGCCGCCGGCACGTTCGAGGTGCCCTGCGCGCTGATCATTGGCGAGCGCACCGAGTCGACGGATCGCAAGACGTCGCTCAACGCCGCGCTCCGCGAGCTGGACGTCGATGTCTAGGCCGTTCCTCAGCGGAACGGTTGCGGACATCTGCTTCGACCTCGTCGCGACGCGCTCGGAGTACGGCGAGGAGCAGGCGCTTGCCGACCTCGTCGAGCGACGCGTGGCCGACTTGGGCGTCGAACACGAGCGCATCGGCAACTCGATCGTGGCGCGCGCCGGTGGCAGCGGCGCCCCGATTGCCCTCGTCGGCCACCTGGACACCGTGCCCAACTGGGACGGCGGCAGCGTCGAGCGCACAGCGACCCGCATCATCGGACGCGGTGCCGCCGACATGAAGGGTGGCGTCGCCGTCATGCTCGCAGTGCTGCAGCGTCTCACCACAGCCTCGCAGCCGACTGTCTGCATCTTCTACGACCGCGAAGAGGGCCCGCACGCCGACAACGGCATCCACCGCGTGCTCGCAGAGTCTCGCCTGTTGGAACCGAAGCCTGCGATGGCGATCGTCCTCGAACCCTCCAGCGGCACCATCCATGCGGGCGCCGTCGGTTCGCTCAACGCGCAGCTCGTCTTCTCTGGCCGCTCCGCGCACGCCGCGCGCCCGTGGGAGGGCGAGAACGCCGTCTCCGCCGACCTCGCCGCGGCGCTTGGGCGCTTCGCGGCGCGCGCGCCCATCGATACCGTCGTCGATGGACTGACGTATCGCGACGTGGCCACGATCACCATGATCCAGGGCGGCATCGCGCACAACGTGCTGCCCGATCGCGTCGACGTGTGGGTCAACGCCCGCGTCGCCCCTGGCAATTCCGTGGAGGCAGCCAAGGCGGAGATCGAGACCCTCGCCGGACCTGCCGCCGAGGTGACGTGGAGCGATGTCGCTCCACCCGCCGCGCCGAGTCTGACCGCGCCGCCGGTGGCTAGCTTCCTCGAGCGCAGCGGCCTGCCCGTGCACCCGAAGCAGGCCTGGACCGACGTCGCCACCATGCACGCGTGGGGTGTGCCGGCCTTCAACTACGGTCCCGGCGAGCCCTCGCAGGCCCACCAGCCCGGGGAATGGGTGGCAATCAGCGCGCTCGAGGAGTGCGAACGGGTGATCGCCGAGGAGCTGGGGGCGGCATGAGCGTGCCCGCCGAGCGCTGGGAGGGAGCGGGCAACATCTACCTGCTGATCGACGCCGAGGAGCTGCGCGCGCCCCTGGACCCGGATCAGGCGCGCACCGTCTGCGCCATCCTCGGCGGCGATGGCGTTCTCGAGGTGCGGCGCGACGATGGTGCAGACGTCTCGATGCGCATCTGGAACCCCGACGGCACGCAGAGCGAGGCCTGTGGCAACGGCACACGGATGGTCGCGCGCTGGCTCGCCGAGCAGACCGGGCAGGAACACGTCAGCATCAGCACCGCGGCGGGAGTCCTGGAGTGCGACGTGGACGGCGAGCTCGTCGCCGCCCGCATGGCGCAGACGCGACTCGACGGACCGCAGTACGCGCCGACCGACGACGATTTCCCCTACGAGCACACGTTCGTCAGCGTCGGCAATCCGCACGTGGTGATCCCCGTCGACGACATTCTCAGCTTTCCCCTCGAGGACGTTGGCCCCGAACTCGAGCACCACCCGTGGTTTCCCGAGCGCGCCAACGTCGAGATCGTGGAACAGATCGACGAGCACCACGTCCGCATGCGCGTGTGGGAGCGTGGGGTGGGAGAGACCCGCGCCTGCGGGACGGGCGCCTGTGCCGTGGCCGTGGCCGGCGTCGCCAACGGCACCGCCGCGTTCCCCGTGACCGTGCAACTCCCCGGTGGGGAGCTGACGATCGACGTGCACGACGACGGCTTCGTGACGATGCATGGCCCAGCCCGCCGCCTCGAGCGCCTGACCATCCCGAACAGCTATCTGATCTGAACATGCGCTTCTCCGACCGCATGGACGCGATCCCCGAGTACGTGGTCGCGCGGATGAATCGCACCATTGCCGAGCAGCGCGCGGCCGGCATCGACGTGATCTCGCTCGGCATCGGCGATCCGGACATTCCGCCGGATCCGCGCATCCGCGCCCGCCTCGCTGAGGAGGTGCAGCGCGACGACGCCGCTCGTTATCCCACCAATCTCGGCCAGCCCGACCTGCGCGATGCCGTCGCCGAGCACTATGCTCGCCGCTTCGGCGTGGCTCTCGATCCAGCCACCGAGATCCTGCCGCTGCTCGGCGCCAAGGAGGGCCTCGCGCACCTTGCGCTTGCCGTGCTCGACCCGGGCGCGCTCTCGCTCGTTGCCGACCCCGGGTATCCCGTCTACACCGGCGGACCGTTGCTCGCGGCCGCGGCATCGTTCCCGCTGCCACTGCTCGCCGCGAATGGGTTTCAGCCGGACCTCGATGCCGTCCCCGCAGACGCCGCCGAGCGCGCGCGGCTGCTGATCTGCGGCTATCCCAACAACCCAACGGGTGCCGTGGCGGCACCGGACCTGTTCGCGCGCCTAGCCGCCTTCGGGGAGCGGCACGACCTGGTCCTCTGCCACGACCACGCCTACGCGGAGCTTGCCTTCAGCGAGGACGCCGCACCGAGCGCCTTGTCCGAACCCGGCTTTCGCCGCCGCGGCATCGAGATCCTCTCGCTCTCCAAGGCCTATTCCGTGCCGGGTTGGCGCATCGCCTTCGCCGTCGGCAATCCGGAGATCATCGCGGTGCTCCAGCGCCTCAAGACCCAGATCGACTCCGGCATGTTTCCCGCGTTGCAGCGCACCGCAGCGTGGATGCTGCGCCAGACCGATCTCGACGGACCCCCACGAGAGATCTACCGTGCACGGCGTGATCTGGCGTGCGCCCGGCTGGCCGAGATCGGCATGCCGGTGGCACCACCGCAGGGC
>CAINDT010000327.1 GCA_903847495.1 uncultured Actinomycetes bacterium | reverse complement strand
GGTCGCGCCGCCGTTCCGCCAGAGTGAGTTCGACATCATCTACGGCACCGGTATCTCGTGGGCAGGGTCGGTCCTCGATGTCGCCCTCGAGGACGACATCATCGAGAAGTCCGGTTCGTACTTCTCCTTCGAGAAGGAACGCCTCGGCCAGGGCCGTGCCAACGTGCGCGCCTTCCTTGACGAGCATCCCGACGTCCTCGAGCGCATCACGCGCCGCATCGAGGAGAAGCAGGGCATCACGATCTCCGGCGGCAGTACCGCACCGGCCAACCTCACGCCGATTCCGGCACCCGACGCCGACGAAGCCGCTGCGGCCGTGCCGGCCGAGGACGCCGTCGCCGCCGAGTAGGCAGTCGTGGCATCGCGGGAGATCACCGCGATCCGCACCCGAGACGACCAGCGCCTTGCCATCGAGCTCGATGGCAAGGCGTGGATCGTCCTGGATGCCCTGACTGCTGCACGCCTCGGACTCGACGAGGGACGCCAGGTGCACGCCGACGTCGCAGCCGAGGCGGAGACGGAGGCCAAGCGCGAGCGCGCCCTGTTGCGCGGCGCCAAGCTCGTCGGCCGTCGGTCCCATGCCAGCGGCGAACTCGAGCAGCGGCTGGCTCGCCGAGACGGCGACGACGCCGCACGCGACGCCGTCGCCCGCCTGTCCGAGCTGGGTGCCATTGACGACGAGCGGCATGCCGCCGACCTCATCGAGCATCGACTTGCCAAAGGGTGGGGGCCAGCGCGCATCGAGCATGACCTTGCGCTCGCCGGCGTCGATGAGGCCCTGATCCGCACGTCGCTGGCGGCAGTGGACGACGAGCGGATCGACGCCGCCGGACGCATCGCCCTCGGCGGTCGCTGCGGCATCGAGGGCTGGCAGCGCCTGGGCGCGCGCGGGTTTGACGAAAGCGTCGCCGAGCGGCTGCTCGGCGTGCCCGACGTGGAGTGAAACGCGGCGCACCGTCCACCGACGGGCTGCGTTCACCACCGCGCTACCCTTCAGGGCAGATATTTCCGCCGTGCCCGCGGGCATGGCTCGTTCGAACGTCAGGAGAACCAGGTGCTGGTGACCGTGATCGCGGCCTTGGCCGCGCTGGTCGTAGGTGGTGCCGTCGTCGGTCTGATCGTGCGCGCGCGCATGCAGAAGGCCATGCAGGTACACGACGAGGCCGCCATACGAGAACTGGAGGGGCGTCGCGCCGACGCCGAGGCCAAGCGCGCCGACGCGGAACGCGCAATCGCGTCCGCGCAGCGTGAAGCCGACGCGATCCGCAAGGAAGCAGAGATCGACGCCAAGGCGCACCTGCTCGAGCTGCGCCGCGACATGGAACGCGAGCTCGATGCGCAGCGCGTCGAACTGTCCCGCCTCGAAGAGCGCCTCGCCGCCCGCGAGGAGACGGCACTGCGCAACGAGACGGCCGTCACCGAGCGCGAACTGGCCGCCAGCGACCGCGAACAGGCGCTACGGGACGCCGAGGCGATCCTGCAGGAGGCACAGAGCCGTGCCGACCGCGAGCTCGAGCGCGTCGGCGGCATGACGCGCGATGAGGCCCGCGCACAGGTGCTGGCCCGCGTGGAGGAATCCACACGTCATGACGCCGCGCAGCTGACGCGCCGCATCGAGGAGGAGGCGCGCCAGGAGGGCGACCGCCGTGCCCGCTCGATCATCGGCACGGCCATTCAGCGCACGGCCTCTGGCTACGCCGCCGCCACGACCGTGTCCACCGTCGAACTGCCGTCCGATGACCTCAAGGGCCGCATCATCGGTCGCGAGGGCCGCAACATCCGCGCGCTCGAGACCACCACGGGCGTCGACATCATCATCGACGACACGCCCGGCGCGGTCGTGCTGTCGGCCTTCGACGGCGTCCGTCGCGAGATCGCGCGCATCACGCTGGAGAAGCTCGTCGCCGATGGCCGGATCCACCCGGCCCGGATCGAAGAGACGTACTACCAGGCCAAGGAGGAGATCGAGGAGAAGATCCGCGAGGCCGGCGAGCAGGCGTCCTTCGAGGCCAACGTGCCGGGCATCGATCCCGAACTGCTGGCCATCCTCGGTCGCCTCAACTACCGCACGTCGTACGGCCAGAACGTCCTCAAGCACTCGCTGGAGTGCGCGCACCTCGCCGCGATCATGGCGATCGAGCTCGGTGCCGACGAACGCGTCGCGCGCCGCGCTGCGCTGCTGCACGACATCGGCAAGGCCGTCACCCACGAGGTCGAGGGTCCGCACGCCGTGATCTCCGCCCAGTTCTGCCGCAAGTTCGGCGAGAGCGAGGCCGTGGCGCATGCCGTCGAGGCACATCATCACGACGTCGAGCCCGAAACGGTCGAGGCCGTCCTCGTGATCGCCGCCGACGCGATCTCCGCAGCGCGCCCCGGCGCCCGCGGCGAGAGCCTGGAGCAGTACGTCAAGCGACTCGCGGCACTCGAGGAGATCGCCATGCGCAAGAAGGGCGTCGAACGCTGCTTCGCGATGCAGGCCGGGCGCGACGTCCGCGTCATGGTCAAGCCCAGCGAGGTCAACGACGACATGGCCGCCTTGCTCGCCCGCGAGATCGCGGCCGAGATCGAGGACTCGCTCGAGTACCCCGGCCAGATCAAGGTGACCGTGATCCGCGAGTCGCGCACCAGCGAGCTCGCGCACTAGCTTCCCATGCGGCGCTTCCACGTCACCACGTTCGGCTGCCAGATGAATGTGCACGACTCCGAACGCATCAAGGGCATGCTGGAGGCCGCGGGCATGGGGGAGGCGCCCTCTGGCGAGGAGGCCGACGTCCTGGTCTTCAACACCTGCACGATCCGTGAGAAGGCCGATGATCGGCTCGTGCAGCATCTGCACAACGCCAAGAACCGCAAGGCGACCGATCCCGATCTCCAGATCATCGTTGCCGGCTGCTGGGCCGAGTCGACGCGAGACGCGATCTTCCGCGACTTCCCGTGGGTTGACGCCGCGGTCGGACCGGGCCGTATCGGCGCGCTCAAGCAGGTGCTGGAGTCCACCGATCCCGCCGCGCGCGGCGCCTTCGGCTCGTTCGACGACTTCGCCGCCGACCTGCCCAAGCGCCGCGAGCGCCACTTCCAGGCGTGGCTGCAGCTGTCGATGGGCTGCAACAGCGTCTGCAGCTACTGCATCGTCCCGAGCGTTCGCGGCCGGGAGCGCTCCCGGCACCCACGTGAGGTGCTCGCCGAGGCCCGGGCCCTGGCCGCGGATGGCGTCACCGAGGTCATGCTGCTCGGCCAGAACGTCAACTCCTACGGCCGCGATCTGCCCCCCGACGAGCGCTGCACGTTCGCCGAGATGCTGCGCGCGGTGGACGCCATCGACGGCATCTCGCGCATCCGCTTCATGAGCCCGCACCCGAAGGACATGCGCGGCGACGTGATCGCCGCCATGGCCGAATCGCCGGCCGTCTGCAATCAGCTGCACCTGCCGCTCCAATCCGGCTCGTCGCGCGTGCTCAAGCGCATGCGGCGCACCTACGACAGCGAGCGCTTCCTCGACCTCGTCGGCCGCCTGCGCGAGGCGATGCCGGACATCAGCCTCACCACCGACGTGATCGTCGGCTTCCCGGGCGAGACCGAGGAGGACTTCCAGGAGACCCTGCGCGTCTACGACGAGGCCTCGTTCGATCACGCCTTCACGTTCATCTACTCGCCGCGCAACGGCACGGAGGCCGCCGGCTTCGAGGATCAGATCCCCGACGACGTCAAGCACGAGCGCCTGGAGCGTCTCGTGGAGCTCGTGCAGACACACGCCGCCCGTCGCAACGCCGCACTCGTCGGCACCGTGCAGGAGGTGCTGTCGGAGGGCCCCAGCCGCACCGATCCGGCCGTATGCCGCGGCAAGACCCGTGGCAACAAGACCGCCCTCTTCACGCCGGCCGTACCGGCGGGCACCACGGTCTCCATGGTCGTGGAGGAGACGACGTCGCAGACGCTGCGCGGACGCGTCGAGAGCGCCGTCCCGGCCTGACCATGGCAGCGCGCGTCGTCGCGATCTACGGTCCGACGGCGTCGGGCAAATCCGCGACCGCCGTCGCCCTTGCCCACCTGATTGGCGGCGAGGTCGTCTCCGCCGACTCCATGCAGGTATACGCCGGACTGGAGCGCATCACCAACCAGCCGACGCCCGCAGAGCAACAGGGTGTGCCGCACCATCTGCTCGGCCACGTCGACCCGCACGACGCGTACGACGTGGTGCAGTTCGCCGCTGACGCCCACGCGGCGATCGATGCGATTCTCGCGCGCGGCGCCACCCCGATCGTGGCGGGTGGCTCGGGTCTGTACCTGCGAGCCGCCCTCGCCGAACTGGACTTCCCGCCGCAGGTCGCGGATGAGGTGCGGGAGCGGATCCGCCAGCAGGTGGAGGAGCTCGGCCCCGACGCCACCCACCAGCATCTGGCGACCATCGACCCGGAGGCCGCGGCGCGCATCGCACCGGCCGACACTCGCCGACTTGTCCGCGCACTCGAGTTGGCCGAGCTGGGGGAGTCGCTCGCGCCCGCCGAGACGGACGCGCTGTGGACCGACGCCGTGCGTCATCCGACGCGACTCTTCGGCCTGCAGATCGAACGGACG
The DNA here is from genome assembly GCA_903847495.1 of uncultured Actinomycetes bacterium. Lineage (GTDB taxonomy): Bacteria > Actinomycetota > Thermoleophilia > Gaiellales > F1-60-MAGs149 > F1-60-MAGs149. Next base: position 143 of record CAINDT010000327.1, on the reverse strand, counting down.
CTGGTCCACGAGCGCATCAACGCGCGCACCCCGCGCCTGCTCGACGACGGCGGCATCCTGGAGATCCAGCGACTCCTCGCCGATCCACGACCACTGTCGCACACCGCCGACCGCGCCCACGGCCTCGACGACGTGCGGGCGCT
>CAINDT010000326.1 GCA_903847495.1 uncultured Actinomycetes bacterium | reverse complement strand
CCGTCGTCGACGACGCTCGGCCAGGTGGCTCCGTGCTTGTCGGCGAACGCCTTGGCCTCCGCCACATCGTCCTGGTAGTCCACGCCGATCACCGCGATCTCGGGATGCGCCTTGGCGAACGCCGCGATCGCGGGCAGCTCCTTGCGGCACGGCCCGCACCACGAAGCCCAGAAGTTGAGCACGACCGGCGTGCCCCGGTAGGTCGCGAGGTCGAACGGCTCGCCGGTCAGCGTGGTGCCGACGATCGCCGGTGCCGGGCCCGTGTCGACCGCGGGGATCTGGCTCGTGTCAATCGGCGCCGCCTGCGTGTCGGACTGCTGCGAGATGCCGTAGACGCCGATGCCGAGGCAGATCAGGCCGACGACCGTCAGCGCGGCGAGGATGATCTTGGCGCGGTGCGACATGCGCCAACCGTATCGCGCGAACGGGTCGGTCAGCGCAGGAGTCGCCGCGCGTCGTCGGGCGACATCGGCGCCCGGCCGAGCGCGGCGCCGAGCCGGACGGCGTGCTCGACGAGCTGCGCGTTCGACGTCGCTGCCGAGCCATCTGGCAGCGTCGCCGCGTCCTCGAAGCCGGCGCGGATGTGCTCGCCTGCGGCGGCGGCGATCGCCTGGACGATCGGGCTCGACTCGTCGCGGCCGCTCGCCACGATCGGCATGCCCGACAGCGTCGAGTGGGCGGCTTCGATCAGGTGCAGCGCGTTCTGCGGCGTGCCAGCCGCGAGGTCGGACGACTCGGAGGTGGGGCCGCCGAGCGTGAGCAGCAGGAACGGCGCGCGGCCGAGCAGCTGATCGTGGTACAGCGCCTGCAGATCGCCGATCGCGTCGAGACTCCCGGCGACAGGTGCGGGGCGGACGTTCGCCTCCTCGAGCGCGTCGAGGATCTGCCGCGCCTCCTCGCGGTGCGCAGGCAGGTCCGGCTCCGGCGGCCGCACGTGCACGGCGCCGACGTCGGGCAGGTCGCGAAGCACGCCGAACAGCGCCGTGACCGTGCCGAGCGAGGTCTGGCGCGCACGCTGCGTGGAGATCGAGATCGGGACGTCGACGGCGCCGCGGATAGCGGCGACGATGTCATCGATCACGAAGTCGAAGCTGGGCGAGCCATCGGCCTTGCGGGCGTGGACGTGCACCATGCCGGCGCCCGCCTCGACCGAGCGCTTCGCCTCGGCGGCCAGGTCCTGCGGCTTGAGCGGCAGCTTCGGGCACTCCTCGGCACTGCGTGTGCCGTTGAGTGCGGCGACGATCAGGATCGGGTCGCTCATGCGCGCGGCTCCGCGAGGAACTCGAGATCGAGCAACTGCAGGTCGATCCAGCGTGCCACGTCATGCGCCTCGACGAACGCGCGGATCGCCGCGGCGCGCTCGCCGCGCTCGGGCTGCGGCAACTCGAGTGCGCGCTCCAGCTGCGCGGCGGTCTGCTCGACGTCGAGGGGGTCGACGGCCAGCACCCACGGCTCGAGTTCCTCGAACGAACCGGCGTTCTCGCTGAGCACGACGACGCCGCTGCGCTCGTTGAGGAGGGGTGCTTCCTTGGAGATCAGGTTCATGCCGTCTGCAATCGAGTTCACGAGGAGGGCGTCGTACTCGCGGTATGCGGCGACGACCACCGGGAAGTTATCGCCAATGCGCACGTCGATGGGGAGCCAGCCGTCCGTACCGTGCTTCTCGTTAATCTCGGCGGCGATCGCGTTGATGCGCTTCAGGTAGTTGGCGTACACCGGCACGGCGAGGCGCGACGGGTCGAGCAGCGACAGCAGCTGCACGCGGCCGTGCAGGTCGGGGCGCCGATCCAGCAGGCGCCCGTAGGCGTGGAAACCGCGCAGGATGTTCTTCGACGGGTCGGTGCGGTCGACGCGCAGGATCAGCTTCTCTGGTCGCGTCCGCAGGAGCTCGGTGTGGGCCGCGATCATCTCGGGAGTGCGCATGTGCGCCCGCAGCTCGGCCGGGTCGATCGAGATCGGGTACGACCGCACGTGCACGTCGCGCGCCTCGTGATCGACGATCACGCGGACGCGCGCGTCGCCGGCAGCGACCTCGACGCCGGGCAGGTACGTCGCGCACGTCGCGAGGAAATTCCGCACGTCATGCTCGGTGTGGAAGCCGACGATGTCCGAGCCGAGGAGGCCGTGCAGAAGCTCGGTGCGCAGATCGACGGGCAGCTGCTTCCAGGCCTCCGGCGCGGGCCAGGGGATGTGCGTGAAGTGGAGGATCGGCGACGTGACTCCCGCCTCGCGCAGCATCGCCGGCACGAGGTACAACTGGTAGTCATGGATCATCAGCGCGTCGCAGTCGCGCTCCATCGCCGTCTCCGTGGCGACGGCGGCGTTGTAGCGGCGGTAGCCCGCCCACGCCTCGCGGATGTCGGTGCTGACGACGGGTTCCTCGCCTGACGCGTAGAGGCCATGCTGGATGAACCACAGCAGCGGGTTGGCGATGTGGCCGTACATCGCCGCGAAGTCGGCCGGGTCCGGGTCGGCGAAGTGGAGCTTGAACGGGTTGCCGATCGCATCGGTCTCCTCGAGCGCTCGACCGTTCTGCTCGGCCGCGACGAGGTGGTCCTCCTCGGAGATCGCGCAGACGATCCACGTCACATCGTGGTTGCCGATCAGCCCGCGCAGGGCGGAGACGAGGCCGCCACCGCCACGCAGTGCGACGCGCTCGCCGTCCATCCGCGCGTACTGGATGGGGCCGCGATTCGAGACGACGGTGAGCCGATGCCGTTCGCGTGCCATGTCACGAATGTAGCGCGACTGCGGGGCTCGGTAGTGCGGCCCCGCCTACGCCGGGTCGTCGGCGCGGAGCTCGAGGCGGAACGCCTTGCGCGTGCCCGTCTGGTCGAGCGTCAGGCGTCCGCCCATGCGGACAGCCAATTCCGACGCGATCGCCAAGCCAAGGCCCGAGCCCTCGCCGGCGCGCGTGCCGCGGGAGAACCGCGTGAAGATCGCGGCGACCTCCTCGTCGGGAATCCGGGGACCGGAGTCGCTCACCACGATCGCCGCGAGGCCTGGCCCGTGGTCGGTCGAGATGAGGATCTCGACGCCGGCAGGGTTGTGCCGCATGGCGTTGTCGATCAGCACGCGCGTGATCTGACCGATGCGCGCTTCGTCCCCGACGGCCATGGCGGGTGCCGCGTCGACGGCGATGGTGGCGCCGCGCTTGGCGGCGATGGGCGTGAGGTCGCCGCCGATGCGCTCGGCGACAGCGGCGAGCTGGATCGGCTCGTGCTCCATCGGCACCTTGCCGGCGTCGAGGCGCGACAGATCGAGCAGGTCTGTTGCCAGCTTGGTCAGACGGTCGACCTGGTCCTGCATGGTGGTGAGGAACTGCGCGCGCACGGTCTCGTCCTCCTCGTCGATCAGGAGCTCGAGGAACCCGGACAGCGCGAAGACGGGGGTGCGCAACTCGTGCGAGGCGTTGGCGACGAAGGCGCGGCGCGACGCATCGGTCGCGGCGATCTCGTCGCGCATGCGGTCGAGGGCCACGGCGAGATCGCCGATCTCGTCCTTGCCGCGGTCGAGGATCGGTTCGTCCAGGCGCCCGGCGCTGATCTGCCGGGCCGACCGCTCGAGACGGCGCAGGCGGCGAGTCAGGAGCGCTGCTGCGAGCACGCCGATGCTCACGGCCAGCGGCACCGCGATCAGCGCGCCGAGCAGGCTGCGGCGGATCGTCAGCCGCACTGCGGCATCGACGTCGTCGAGGCTGGAGGCGAGAACGACGACGTAGGCCGTGCCGTCGATCACCATCGGGTACGCGGCCTCGGCGCGGCGGCTCGTGCCGCTGCCTACGGTGCCCTTCTGCACACCGCTGCCCGTCGCCGCCGCCCGTGCGATCGGACTCGGCTGCTGCGGCGCCATGGCAGTGACGGGAACGAGCTCGGTTCCGCTCATCGCCTGGTACACCGCCGCGTCGGTATTCGTCAGCTGCCCGTATGCGGCCGTGACGGCGTCGGTATCCGGCGTGCCGGCGGTGCCGGTCAGCGCGTTCTGGAAGTTCAGCTGGAACGTGGGTGCGCTCTGCGTCGCCGCGCGTGCGACGGTGTCGACGCGGTTGTTGACCAGGCTCTCATCGAGCTTCGGCAGCACGAGCAGCGCCGTCAGGGCCAGCGCCAGCACGATCACGATCAGCAGCAGCAGCCCGAGCCAGACCGTCAGCCGCCGGAACGGGAAGACGCGATCGACGAGCCAGTCCACGGACTAGCCCTCGAAGCGGTAGCCGACGCCGCGCACGGTCTGGATGCGGGTCGGGTTCGCCGGGTCCTGCTCGATCTTCTCGCGCAGGTGGCGCACGTGGACGTCGACGGTGCGCGGCTCGCGGAAGTCGGACGAGCCCCAGACGGCGTCGAGCAGCTGGTTGCGGCTGAACACCCGACCGGGGCTGAGGATCAGCGTGGACAGGATCTCGAACTCCACGTAGGTGAGATCGACGACCGTGCCATCGACTGCCGTGGTGTGGCGGACGCGGTCGACGATCACGCCAGCGCGCTCGATGCGCTCCTCCGCGGTGGGCGCGTCGGCCTCTGCGGCGGGCGCCGTCATGGCCGCACGGCGCAGGATCGCCTTGACGCGCGAGCGGAGCTCACGCATGCCGAAGGGCTTGGTGATGTAGTCGTCGGCACCGAGCTCGAGGCCGATCACCTTGTCGACTTCGTCGTCGAGCGCGGTGAGCATGATGATCGGCACCGTCGAGGAGATGCGGATCTCCTTGCAGACGTCGTGGCCGGAGCCATCGGGCAGCATCACGTCGAGCAGCACCGCGTCGGGCGTCTCGCCGTGGAACGCCGCGAGGCCGGCGGCGCATGACCCGGCGACGACCACGCGGTAGCCGTCGCGCTCGAGCGCGTGGAGCAGCAGCTCCTGAAGCGACTCCTCGTCGTCGATGATCAGCACCACGGGCTGCGTCTGCACGCCTCAATGCTACCGTCAGCAGGCCTGTGGACCGCCAGCGCGCCAGCATGCAAACGGCTGCACGGCCCCGCGATCGCGCTGGGCGCGTGCTGCGCATTGCCTTCATCGCGCCGCCGCTCCTGGCGCTCGTGATCCTGCTGGTGAGCGTGCGCACGCCGCTCGGGCCGTCCGCGACGATCGCCGTGGCACCCAGTTTCGACGGCCCGCAGGCCGCCGCGTACGCGCGGCGCCTCGCCGAGCGCACGCCCGATCGGGCGCCGGGGACGGTGACGGCGCAGCAGGCCGCCGATCAGATCGCGGGCTCGCTGGCCGAGGCCAGCGGTGAGCCGGTGCACCGCGACGTCTTCCGCGCGCCCGGCCCGCTGGGGCGTGATGTCCGGATGGAGAACCTGTGGGTGATCGAGCCGGGCTCGTCCGACGAGGCGATCGTCCTCATCGCCAACCGCGACGACGTCTCGCCGGGGCCCGGCCTTGACGACAACGCGACGGGGACGGCCGCGCTGGTCGAGCTCGCGCGGGATCTCTCCGGCGTGGAGCGCGCCCGCAGCCTCGTGCTCGCCTCGACCGACGGCGGTACGGTCGGGCAGGCCGGCAACGAACAGCTCCTGTTCTCGCTGCGCGCCGACGGGCTCCGTCCGGTCGCCGTGGTCTCGCTCAGTGCCATCGGCGGGCCCACGGGGTCCCTGCCCATCCTGTTTGCGGGGACCGGGGGCGTGCGGACGCCGGAGGTGCTGCTCAAGGGCCTTGAGGAGTCACTCAACGCGCAGCCGGCCGCCGGTGCCGCGGCGCCCGAGAGTCCGGTGCTGCAGGTGCTCGATCTGATCGCACCGGTCGAGCCGTCGGGTGCGCAGGTCCCGTTCCTCGACGCCGGCGTCGCCGCGATCCAGCTCGGCAACGGCGACGGCGGGGTGGGGACGGAGGCGATCGACGACACGCGCCTCGGCGCGGTCGGCTCGGCCATCGGCACGCTGCTGGTGCGCCTCGACGCCGAGCCGCGGCCATCGCCGCCGAGCGGCGCGTACATCGCCATCTCCGGCCGCGTCATTCCCGGCCGCGCGATCGCGCTGCTCGCGATCGCGCTGCTCGTCGGACCGCTCTACGCCGTCGGGCGCCGACTGCTGCTGGGCGGCAGTCCCTCGCGCGCCGGGTGGAGCGCCGCGCTGACGGTCGCCGTCGTCGGCGCGATCCCCGGCATCGTGACGGTGCTGATCGCGCGCGGCGCCAACGCGCTGGGCGGCATCGATACGCCACCGGGCTCGAACTGGCCGCGGGCCGGGTGGCCGACGGTCGCCCTCGTCGTCGCCGCCGCGCTGCTCGTCTTCGCCCTCGCCGTCTATCTCCTGATCCGTCGTCGCCGCGCCGCGCCGATGCCGCTGATCGCCGCGCCCGCGATCGGCCTGATCGCCGCCGCGCTGCTCTTGGCCGGCAGCCCCGCCTCGGTGCTGATCGCCGCGCCGGCGCTGTGGCTGTGGACGCTCGT
>CAINDT010000325.1 GCA_903847495.1 uncultured Actinomycetes bacterium | reverse complement strand
CGCGATCAGGATGCCCTGGCGATCGACGAGGCGCACCGCGTCTTCGAGCGACTTCTGCCCGGCGACGAAGTCGAGTACCGCGGTGTACGGGCCATCGAGGTCAGCAGGGTTGGCCGCCTCGGTGGCGCCGATCTCCTTGGCCGTCGCGCACTTGGCGGGGTCGGGATCGCCGACGTGCACCTCAGCGTCGCTCATCGCTGCGAGGTACTGCACGGCGTACTGGCCGAGACCGCCGGAGCCGAGCACGAGCACGCGCTTGCCCTTGCCGAGGTACGGCAGGGCCTGCTTGACGGCGCGGAAGGCGGTCAGGCCGCCGCAGCCGAGCGGCGCGGAATCGATCGGATCGAGATTGCCGAGCGGAAAGATGTAGCGCCGGTGGGGGACCAGCATGTAGTCGGCGTAGCCACCCTGGTCGAACATGCCGGCCTCGTGGCTGTCCGGACAGATCATCTCGCTGCCTGCGGCGCAGAACCGACAATTGCCGCAGCCCCACGGCGTGTAGACGAACACGTTGCCGTGTTCCTCCGTCCAGCCCGTCACCTCGTGGCCGAGTGTCAGCGGGCGTGGCTTGTCGCCAAAGTCCCCGTCGACGACGTGGATGTCGGAGAAGCAGACGCCACAGGCGTTCACCTTCACCACGACTTGGTCATCATTGGCCGCGACGGGCATCTCGATCTCGTCGAGATGCAGAGTCTTATCACCGCTGTGCAGACGAACTGCGCGCATTCCCTGTCCTCCCCTGGACGTCTGGCGGAAGCCTACCGGCTGCCGTCGTAGCGCACCGGGATGCGCTTAATGCCGTTGAAGAAGTTCGAGCGCATACGCGCGACTTCGCCATTGAGATGCAGATCGGGCAGGTACGGCAGCAGCTCCTCGAGCCAGACCTTGATCTCGAGGCGCGCGAGGTGCGAACCGAGGCAGTAGTGCGGCCCGCCGAGCCCGAACGCCATGTGCTTGTTGGGCGTGCGGCCGACATCGAACTGCATCGGGTTGTCGAAGAAGCGCTCATCGCGGTTGGCCGACGTGAACCAGAGAACCACCTTGTCGCCTTCCTTGATCTGCTGGCCGTGCAACTCGACATCCTGCGTCGCCGTGCGGCGGAAGTGATGGACCGCCGTGGCCCAGCGGATGATCTCTTCGGCCGCGGAGCCGCACAGCTCGGGATTTGCGACGAGGCGATCGATCTGGTCACGGTTCTGCAGGAGCGCGCTGATGCCGTGCGACATCGTGTGGCGCGTCGTCTCGTTGCCGGCGGTGATCAGCAGCAGGAAGAACAGCTTGAACTCGTGCTCGGAGAGCGTGTCGCCGTCGAGCTCGGAGTTGATTAGGATCGTCACGACGTCCTCACCCGGCTGCGCGCGCTTGAGGTCGGCGAGGCCCAGGGCGTAGTCGAACATCTCCAGCGCGGCCGGGCTCGAGAACGGCAGGTGCGCGTACTGCGAGAGGTCGGACTGGTCCTTGACGAGATCGCCGACGAACTCGGGCTCGGTGTTGCCGAGCAGACGGTCACCGAGGTTCACGAGCGTGTGGCGATCCTCGAGCGGCGTGCCCATGATGTCCGACAGGATCTGCATGGGCAGTTCGATCGAGACGCGCTCGGTGAAGTCGAACTCGCGCTCCGGCATCGTCTCCACGAGGATCGAGCGGATCAGCGCGCGGATGCGATCCTCGTAGACCTTGACGGCCTTCGGCGTGAAGCCGCGATTGACGAGCGCGCGCAGGCGGGTATGGCGCGGCGGATCCATGTCGAGCAGCGACATGCGCGCCTCAACCTGCTCGGGCGTCAGGTCGTCGAGGCTGGTGCCGCCGACGCCGGCTGAGAAGACGAGCGGCTGCTTCTGCAGCGCGAGGATGTCCTCGTAGCGGGTAACGGACCAGAAGCCGCGTCCGCCTGCCTCGTCGTTCCAGAAGCAGGGCGCCTCGTCGCGCAGCCGCTTGAACCAGTCGTGCGGGGTGCGGTCGACAAACGTCTCGAGATCGGTGAGATCGATGTCGCTGAGGTTGGTGGGGGTCGCAATCGCCATGCGGAAACGGTACCGCCGATCACGCGTGTGCGCAGGCCGTATCGAATCAGGCGCGCAGCATGGAGACGATGCCGGCGACGTACGGCTTCGGGCGCACGTCGCCGGAGGTGAGACGCAGCGTGTAGTAGCCGAGCACGACCTGGGCGAAGAGCGCTGCCCCCGCGGCCTTGGTGTCGGTGCGCTTTGGCAGGTCACCTGTCTTGACCGCACGTGCGGCGAGATCGGCGAACAGGCCACGGATCGCGGCAAAGCGCTGCTTCACGACCTTGCCAACCTGTGGATCGCGAGCGGCCTCGCCCCAGACGTCGAAGGCGATGCCAGCGGTCGGACCCTTGGCGATCCGATCGACGAGCTCGACGACCTGCAACAACGCGTCGTGGAGGTTCGGGGCCGGATCGGCCTGCAGGATCGTGCGCAGCGCATCCTCGGTCTGGGCAAGGTTCTGCTCGGTGATGGCGTTGACGATGTCGGCCTTGCCAGGGAAGTACACGTAGATCGCGCCGGCGGAGACGCCGGCCTCCTCCTGCAGGTCCATCATCGATGCCGCGTGGAAGCCGCGGCGCGAGAAGCACGCGCGGGCGGCGTCGAGGATGTGCTGGCGGCGGGCGGCGTAGGTCTCTTCGCGAAGTCGGGGCATGTCAGAGAGTTTACCTTCAAAACGAACGTTTCAAAAATATGCGATACAGATGTTTCCTCGCCCGTCGCGAAACCGGGGTGGACATCTCCCGCGCACTTTGTATATTGGATCCAATCTCCCGTAGGAGGGCTCCCCCATGGCCGCCATCGAGGCACCCGAATTCAATCTCCTTGACCATCAGCTGTTCGCCCAGCGCGAGCCGTGGGACATCTTCGAGTGGCTGCAGCGCGAGGCCCCGGTCTACCGCCATCCCGATGACGCGGACGGCTTCTGGTGCGTGACGAAGTACGACGACGTCCTCGACGTCCTCAAGCGCGCCAAGGTGTTCTCCTCGCAGGCCGGCGGCTCCGCACGCATCGGCCGCGTCGAACCCGACGTCCTCGAGGCCCGGCGCAACTTCATGGAGACCGACGCGCCGCTGCACAACGAGTGGCGCAAGCCGTTCGCCCGAGACTTCACGCCGAAGTCGATCGCGCGCTACGAGGATCAGCTCCGCGTGATCGTCGACCAGGTGCTCGACGAGGCCTTCGAGAAGCAGGACATCTGCTTCGTCCACGACATCGCCGCGCTGATCCCGATCCGCGTGCTCGGTACGATCCTCGGCCTGCCGCCGGAGCAGTTCGACCGTTTCATCGAGCTCGGCGACCGCATGATCATCGACTCTGATCCGGAGATCGCGATCCACGTCGTGGGCTCGCCCGAGGCTGAGGCGTTCAAGTACCTGCCGTTCGGCAGCGAGGCCGCCGCCGAGCTCTGCGCGATGGGACGCCAGACGATCGACGCTCGGCGTGGCAACCCGAAGGAGGACGTTCTCTCCATCCTCGCCAACATGGAGATCGGCGGCCACCTGCTGGGCGACCGCGACCTCGACAACAACTTCGCGCTGTTCGTCGTGGCCGGCAACGAGACGACGCGCCAGTCGATGGCCCTTGGCCTGCTCGCGCTGTTCAACGACGACCGCGCGATGGCCGAGTTCTCGCAGCCGGGTGCCGCGACCGACCAGGCCGTGGACGAGTTGATCCGCATCGCTTCGCCGGTCTGGCACTTCCGGCGCACGGCGCTGGAGGACACCGAGATCCGCGGGCAGGAGATCAAGGCGGGCGAGCGCGTGGTCATCTGGTTCGCCGCCGCGAACCGTGACGCCGAGGCCTTCGAGAATCCGCACGTGCTCGACTTCTCGCGCAAGAAGGACGAGCATCTCGCCTTCGGCCGTGGCGGTCCGCACTACTGCATCGGCACGCACCTCGCGCGCCTCGAAATCCGCGTGCTCTACGAACAGCTCTTCCCGCGTTTGAAGTCGATCGAGCAGACGGGCCCGGAGCGCCGTCTCGTCTCGAACTTCACGAACGGCCTCAAGCACTTCCCGGTGCGCATCACCGCCAAGTAGGCAGGCTGCCGGGAAGGGGAGTGGCGAGACCCGGGCTCGAACCGGGGACACCGCGATTTTCAGTCGCGTGCTCTACCAACTGAGCTATCTCGCCGCTGCGCGGCACATTACCAACCAGCCGCAATCCGGCGCGCGGGTCAGAACACCCCGAACGCGAGGTGCGCGATCGCGAGCAGCACGCCGGTGATGATCAGTGCGCCGCCCACGAGCATCAGCATGCCGCCCGACTTCGGCACCTCGGAGTCGGCCGGGCCACGCAGCAGCACCTGTCCGACCGAGTAGAGGACGATGCCGAAGATCGCAAGCACCGCAACGACCCACCAGATGACGGCGATATCGGTCACGAGCGGATCCTGTCGCATCCGCCGTTGTTGCACAACCTTTACGGGAGATCACGGAAACCGGTGGTAGGTTGGGCGCAACCCGGAACACCGCCTCAAGGCAGCGGCCCACGCGCAGGATTGCGCTGTCTGGCTGCGAAACCGCCCTGAAGGAACCCGCCTCTTTGCGCCGTCACGCCGTCCACCCAACTCGCCTCGTCGTCATCCTTGCGACGTGTCTCATTGCGCTGGTGGCCGCGCTGCCCACCCAGGCCGCGCCGAAGCAGGAGATCGCAAGCAAGCGCGCGCAGGCCGAAGAAGCCCGTCGCCAGCTCGCCGAGCTCGGTGCTCAGCTCGAGCCCGCGATCGAGCGCTACAACAAGTCGGTGGCCGAGCTGAAGCAGGTCAACGCCGAGATCGCCTTCAACCAGAAGCAGATCAAGGTCACGGAAGCGAACCTGCGTGTCTCGCAGGTCGAGCTCGACTCGAAGCTCGAGCAGTCGTACCGCGTCGGCGAGCCCGACCTGCTCGCCTCCGTGCTGAGCCAGCAGTCGCTCTCGCAGGTGCTCGCGGTGACCGACCTGTTCGACCGCTCGCAGAATCAGGCCGCCGACATGATCGGCGGTTTGCGGCAGTCGAAGAAGACGCTGACGCGCCACAAGCAGGATCTGCAGGTCGCGCAGGATCGCGCCGCGTCGCTGAAGGCCGAGCGTGCGGCGGAGAAGCGCCGCATCGATGCGGGCATCGCGCAGAGCCAGCAGCTCGTGGCGGGCCTCGAGGACGAGATCCAGCAGCTGATCGCGGAAGAGGCTGCCCGCCAGGAGCAATTGCGGCAGGAGGCGCTCGCCGCGCTCGCCGCGCAGGAACAGGCGACGGCCGCCGCGGCGGCCCAGAGCGAGGTTGCGATCGGCGGATCGGTCGCTGAGGTCGCCACCGCTGAGAGCGGCGAAGCGCAGTCGGCACCCGCACCGGAGTCGGCGCCGGTCGAGCTGCCGCCCACGGACGGCTCGCTTGGCGCGCAGGCGGTCTCGATCGCCATGCAGTACCTCGGCGTGCCGTACGTGTGGGGCGGCGCGTCGCCCGGCGGCTTCGACTGCTCGGGTCTCACGTCGTACGTCTACGCGCAGCTCGGGGTTGGCCTCAGCCACTACACCGGATCGCAGTGGAACGAGGGGACGCGCGTGCCGGCCGACCAGCTGCTGCCCGGCGACCTCGTCTTCTTCCACTCGGACCTGCACCACATGGGCATGTACATCGGCAACGGCCAGATGATCCACGCGCCGCAGACGGGCGACGTCGTGAAGATCTCGCCGCTGATGGATGCGTACGCCGGCGCCGTCCGTCCCTACTGACGTCGTGACGACTCCCTGTGCGCCCGGTGTCGCCAGATGCCGACAGGCGCGGCGCTACGCGGTCTCCGGTATTCTCTCGCTCGCTGCGCGCCCGTAGCTCAGCGGATAGAGCGCTGCCCTGCGGAGGCAGAGGTCGGACGTTCGAGTCGTCCCGGGCGCACTACGCGGAGGGTTCCGGTTTCGACCGGGACCCTCTTCGCGTTTCACGCCCGCCTACGGCAGGACAGTGCCCGTGACCCCGGCGGCGTCGAGTACTGCGCCCTCCGGCACCTCGACGCGCAGGATCGCGATCGCGCGCGGATCGTCGAGCCACGGGACGTCGGCGACCGACGTGACGACGCCGGCCTCTTTGCCGTCCAGCACGAGTTCCGTGCCGGGAGTCACCACGGCGCTCAGCGCGATGCGGCGCGGTCCACGGTTGGCGTGGCCGCGGCGGTGCAGGCGGGTAACCGGCTCCTGGCCGATGAAGCAGCCCTTGTCGAACGACACGGTCGCCTCAACGAGGCCGACCTCTGCCGGCATCCAGCGCTCATCGACGTCGTGGCCGAGACGCACCTCGCCTGCCTCGACACGCAGCGCCTCGACGGCGGCCTCGTCGACAGGTACGGCGCCCGAGCGCTCAGCGGCAGCGAGCGCATCAACCCGCTCGATCGTCGGGACGACCACGTCGACGCGGGGGAGATCACCGAGCGTCGTCGCGAGGCGCGTACCGGGGAGGTCGATCGCCCGCGCGGTGGGCCCGATCAGCGACACGAGGGCCCATTGGTCGGTCGCCTCGATCTGCACCTTCGAGCCAAGGCGATACCGCGTGAGCTGCTTCACCAGTTCGTCGACCGCGACCGGCTCGACGTCGAGCAGCAAGCGCTCGGGTCCGAGGCGCGTCACGCGCACGTCGGCGAGCACCCGGGCTTTCGGCGTGAGGAGCAGCGCGCGTCGGGCCTCGCCATCAGCGATGCCGGCGAGGTCCTGCGTGAGCAGGTTCTGCAGTAACGCCTCGGCATCGAGACCCTCGACCGCCACGATGGCGCGCGCGGGCGCCAGTACGCCGCAGCCGGTGCGCAGTGCGGCGAGCTGGTCGGTAGGCGAGGGGGCAGCGGTCATCTCTCGGAGGTTCGCACACGTCGGAGGTACGGTTGCCCCACAGGGCTCTGCAGGGGAAGTACCCTGCGGGGGAGAACGAACCCTTGGTGCCGTCCGATTCCCATCACGCCCACGGCGCCATTGAGGTCGCGCCCCTCCTGCCCGCCAGCGAGCCGGTCTGGACCCGCAATCGCATCATTGCGGTATTCCTCGCCTACCTCGTCGGTCTCGGCGGCATGATCCTGATCAAGGGTGTCTACCTCTCACCCGACCGCTACTTCCTGATCCTGCTCGTGCCGGCGCTCGTGCTCGGCGTCGGCAAGGGCTACGTCCGCGACTTCCTGCCGCTGATCGTCTCCATCTTCGTCTACGAGCAGCTGCGCGGCCTCGCGCACCTCGCCAACCCGGAGCCGTACTACATGCCGCACCTCAAGTTCGACGAGGTGATCCTGTTCGGACGCAACGCCACCGTCGTGCTGCAGGACTGGATGTGGACCGGCACGGTGCAGTGGTACGACCAGCTGCTCGGCCTGCTCAACCGTGCGCACTTCATCGTCCCGCCGACGCTGCTCTTCATCATCTGGCTCGACCGTCGCGAGCACTACTACCGGTGCGCCACCGCGCTCGTCGCCACCTCGCTGATCGGCGCCTTTATCTTCCTCGTTTACCCGGCCGCACCGCCGTGGGCCGCCGCGCAGATCGGGCTCCTGCCGGAGATGACCAAGATCGGCTACGCCCAGGCCGCGGCCGCTCCCGTGTCCGCGAGCAAGTCGTTCATCGAGAGCCTGATGCTGCCCAACCCGTACGCGGCCGTGCCGAGCCTGCACACGGGCTACTCGACCCTGGTCGCGATCTTCGCGCTGACGTGGAAGCGCCGCTTCGGCTACGTGATGCTGCTCTACCCGCTGACGATGTACTTCTGCATCGTGTACTTCGCCGACCACTACATTTCCGATATCCTCGTCGGGATCGCCGTCGCCCTGCTCGGTTGGTGGGTGGCCGGTCGTCTGATCAATCGCCCATTCGGTCTCGGCGCTCTCGCCGGCCCGTTCACCCCGCCGATCTCAACCGCACGCTTCGGAAGGCCGCCTCGATGAGCAAGGACCAGCAGCAGGACACCGCCCAGGGCACGTCGCATGACACCCGCCCGAAGGCCGAGGTGTTCGTCCACTGCCCGCTCTGCGGCGCCGACGACTACCGCGTCAAGGTCGAGGATACGATCGGCACGCGCGTCGCGGATCCGCGCGTCCACTACACGTGCACGTCGAGCGCGTTCGGTGAGCACGGTCGCATCGTCGAGTGTCGCTCCTGCCACCTCGTCTACATGAACCCGCGTCCGCACCACGAGGCGGTCGTCGAAAACTACGGCGACGTCGAGGATCAGTCGTACATCGAGGAGGAGCAGGGTCGCATCGAGACCTTCGCCGAGAGCCTCGCGCACGTGCAGAAGTACCGCCGTTCCGGCCACCTGCTCGACGTCGGCTGTCACGTGGGCACGTTCCTCACGCTGGCCCAGGACGCCGGCTTCGACGTGGCGGGCGTCGAGCCGTCGCGTTGGTGCTCCGACATCGCCAACTCGCGCATCGACGGCAAGGTCCACTGCGGCGCCGTCGAGGACGCGCCGCTGCCCGATGGCGGCTACGACGTGATCACCCTCTGGGACGTGATCGAGCACCTGCCCGATCCGGCGCTCGACATCCGCGCGATCTACTCCGCGCTCCGTCCCGGCGGCATCTTCGCCGTGTCGACGATGGACGTCGAGTCGCTGTTCGCCAAGGCCTTCGGCAAGCGCTGGCCCTGGTACATGCAGATGCATCTCGTCTACTTCTCGCGTCAGACGCTGCCCGAGATGCTCCGCCGCGAGGGCTTCCAGATCTGCGAGGTCTCGACCCACGTGCGCCGTGTGCGCCTGACGTACCTCGCCTCGCGCCTCGATGCCTACTCGCCGACGATCGGCCGGCTCGCCAGCGGCGTGCTGGACAAGGTCGGACTCGCCGAGCGCACCGTCGGCGTCAGCTTCGGTGACATCTTCACCGTCATCGCGCGCAAGCCCGAGTCCGCCTAGCGCCCCATGGCAGTCGTCGCCGTCGATGCGCCGCGTGGGAGGGTGCGCCTGGACGGCTGGCGCTACCCGCTCGCGGTCGGCGTGCTGTCGCGCGTCTTCAGCTTCGTGGTGGTCGGCGCGATCGGCCTCGCCCGACGTGAGGACGGCGCGAGCGTCCTCGACGCCATGCTCGACCCGTTCGGCAAGTGGGATGGCATCTGGTACCAGCGGATTGCCGACTACGGCTACGACCCGACCGTTGCGCATGGCAACGGCGTGGCGTTCTCGCCGCTGTACCCGCTGATGGTGCGGGAGGTCGCGAGCGCGCTCTCGATCACCTATCTCGCCGCGGGCGTCCTGATCTCCACCGTGTGCTTCCTGATTGCGATCGTCCTTCTGCACGGGTTGATCGCGCGCCGCTCGGGCGAGCGCGTGGCGCGCACGGCGGTCTGGCTGACGGCGTTCTTCCCCGTCGCCTATCTCTTCTCGTCGGTCTACACGGAGAGCCTCTACCTGCTCCTGACGGTGCTCGCCTTCGTCTTGATCGAGCGGGGCTGGGTCCTCGGCTCGAGCGTGGTCGGTGCGCTCACGGTGCTGGCCCGGCCTCAAGGCATCCTGCTCACACCCGCCCTCGCCGTGCGGATCTGGAAAGACGAGGGGCGTCGGCCGAGCTGG
>CAINDT010000324.1 GCA_903847495.1 uncultured Actinomycetes bacterium | reverse complement strand
GGCGCGCCGCCCGTGGACGGCCAAGGTCGTCCCTGTCGGCCTGATTCTGATTGCCCTCGGTCCCGCCGTCACCGTTCTTGGGCTGAAGGCCCTGCTGGGCGGCGAGATCGCCGAGCAGCTGCCGACGGACGTCGTGCCGTATGCCTTCTACTACACGTTCATCGGGTTTGCGATCTGGGCCTACGCCGCGATCGTGATCCCCGAGACGATCTGCCCGGATCGCCGCAGTCGCGTGCTGGATCTGTACCTGTCGACGGCGATGAGTCCTCGCGAGTATGTGCTCGGCAAGATCGTCGCCTCGCTGGTGCCGCTGCTGGCCGTGACGACGCTGCCGCTGCTGATCCTCTACGTCGGCAACGTCTTCTTCGCGACGCACCCGCTCGGCTACATGGAGCAGCACCTGCGCGAGATTCCGGCAATCATCGGCGGCGGCGTTCTGATCGCCTTCGTCTACACGCTGATGGGTCTCGCGGTAGCGTCGCTGACGAGTCGCCGCGCCTTCGCGAGCGTGGGTTTCATCCTGCTGATCGTGATCTCCGGCATGGTGTCGGGCGTGCTGGCGGAGGTCGCCGACCTCGGCAACAACGCCCGCATCCTCAACCTGCAGGCACTCCCGGTGTGGCTTGCCCAGATCATGATCGGCGGCGAGCAGATCACCGGTGGCGACGGGCCGTTCGTCGCCGCCAATCGCCCTGAACTCGCGCCGCTGCTGGTCGCCAACGCGATCCTCGTGGCGGTCTGTCTTCTGGTGCTGGCCCTGCGGTACCGGCGGCGTGGCGCATGACGCCGCTCCTCGAGTTCGACCGCGTCTCGAAGTGGTATCGCGACACGGTGGCCGTCGGCGACGTCTCGTTTGCGATCGAACCCGGCGTAACCGGCTTGCTGGGGCACAACGGGGCGGGCAAGTCCACGGCCATCCGCCTCGCCGCCGGACTCGCGCGCCCCGATGAGGGCACGGTCCGCATTGGCGGGCGGGATCCGCGGCGTAGTGGCGAGGCCCGGGCGCTGCTCGGGCTGGTGCCCGATGGCGATGGGGTCTGGTCGGGACTGACTGCCCGAGGATTCGTCGAGGCCTGTGCCCGTCTACGCGGTGTCGCCCAGCCCCGCGCCGCGGCCACGGAGGCTCTGGCGACCGTCGATCTGACCGACGTCGCCGAGCGCGACGTCAAGGGCTTCTCCCAGGGCATGCGTCAGCGCGTCAAGATCGCCCAAGCGCTCGTCCATCGCCCCCGCGTGCTGATCCTGGACGAGCCGCTCAACGGGCTCGATCCCCAGCAGCGCGAGAGCGTGATCGCGCTGCTCCACCGCCTGGGCGCCGAGGGCGTCGCCACCGTGTTCTCCAGCCACGTGCTGGGCGAGGTCGAGCGGGTCGCCGATCGCGTGCTGGTGCTGGTGAACGGTCGACTCGTCGCCGAGGGCTCGCCACCGGCGCTGCGCGCGCTGATGGAGGAGCGACCGCGTCGCATCCGCGTCGAGACGGATCGTCCGCGTCCGCTGGCCGCCGCGCTCACCGAGCTCGAGGGCGTCCAGCGCGTGGAGGTCGATGCCTCGTCGCTGCTGGTGGCAACGAATCGCCCGGACGAGTTCGCGCTCGCCCTGCCCACGCTGGCCCGCAACGTGGCGGCCGAGCTGCGTGCGGTCGAGCCAACGGACGAGGATCTGGAGAGCATCTACGCCTACCTGACCGAGCGGGCGCGCGGGGTGCGGCGGTGACCGTCACCACCATCACCATCCGCGCGTTGCTGCTGCGCCGTCGATCGCTCGCGCTCCTGCTCCCGGTCGGCGCGGTGCCCTTCTTCGTGCTGCTCTCGGTGCTCCGCGGCGACGTGACGCCGGATACGCAGGCGATCATCGTCGGCCGCCTCCTCGTCTCGACTGTGGCGCCACTCGTCGCCCTCGTGCTGGCCGTGACCGCGATCGGCGATGAGCGCGAAGGCGGAACCATCGTGTACCTCGCCACCGCCCGCCTGTCGCGACTGCGCATCGCGGCCGAGAAGACGCTCGCTGCGGCAGTCTGCGCGATCGTGCTGCTGTCCCCGGCGCTTGTCGCCGTGACGTACCTCGGCGTCCATCTCGGGGTCGGTGGTGACAATATCGCTCGGGCCCTGGCGGGCACCGTGCTGATCTCCACCGCGTACGCCGCGGTCTTCATCGCCGTCGGGTTGCTGCTGCGGCGTGCGCTGATCGCCGGCATCGTCTACATCCTGATCTGGGAGGGCTCAATCGCGACCGTGGCGCCCTCCGCGGAGCGCTTCAGCCTGACCGCCTGGGGGCGTGCGATCACCGACGGCGGCCTGTACGGTCTCGAGTCCGATCTCGTCCCCACGTTGTCTGCCCCGAGCGGCGCGATCGTCCTCGTGCTGACCACTATCGCCGCCGTGCTGATCGCCGGCTGGCGGCTTGGGCGCATGGATCTGCCCTGAGTCCACCCGGATCGGCTGCGCCGTCCCGATACACTCGACCCGTGCCGCAGACGCCTCATCGATCGCGGGAGAGCCACGCCGGCGCCCTCCGTGCGCGCTACGTCGGCCCCGCCACGATCCTGCTCCTCGTCGTGGCCTACGCCGTGCTCTGGTGGATCGCCGAACCCGCGCCGTCGCCCGTTCCGTTGGGCGAGGGGGACCACGAGGGTGGCAGCGGCGGCTACTTCGGCCAGTTCCTCGGCGCCGAGGCCGTCTTGCTCTTGTCGATCTCGCTGGTGCTGATCAGCACGCTGCAGGCCGTCGATCGCTGGTTCGATGGCATCGACCGCGCCGCGATCTGGCACCGGCGCACCGCCATCGCGGGCTGCCTGCTCCTCATTCCGCACATGCTGCTGGCCCATGGCGAGCTGGAGTCGCCGTGGAGCGGCCCGCTCGCGACGATCGGCGTCGTCGGGCTCTACGGTCTCGCGGTGTGGGCGATCCTGCCGCGCTGGCGGTTCTTTCTCCCCCGCCGCGCCCAGGATCCGATTGCGGCGGTGCTCGCCACGGCACCCGTGCTGCTGGCGCAGCGGGTGCTCGGCGGCTATGACCGCTGGCGGCTGCTGCACCGCACCGTCGGCCTCTTCGTCGCGGCGGGCTTCATCCATGGCCTGCTCGTCGGCACGATGTTCGGCGGCTCCCCCGTGCTGCACTGGTCGTACGTCGCCGTCGGCGGCATCGGTCTCGCGTTCTACGTCTATCGCGAGTTGCTGGCCCGGCACTTCCAGGGCCTCAAGGACTACCAGGTGGAGAGCGTCGTGCCGCTGGGCGGCGGGATCACCGAGGTGACATTCCGGCCGCTCGGCCCCCCGATCGTCTTCGCGCCGGGGCAATTCGCCCTGATCTACATCGAGACCAAGGAGGGCTGGAAACGCCATCCATTCTCGATCGCGAGCGGCTCGGCCGAGGCCAGTCTGCGGATCACGATCAAGGCGCTCGGCGACTACACCTCGCGCGTCCCCGAACTCGTCGAGCCGGGTATGCCCGCCGTCGTCGATGGGCCGTACGGGCGCTTCGACCGGCGCCGGGGCACGCGTCGGCAGCTCTGGATCGGCGCGGGCGTCGGCGTGGCCCCGTTCATGAGCTGGGTGCGATCGCTGGAGCCTGACGGCGAGCGCGAGGTCGACTTCTTCCACATCTACCAGGGGCCCTCGCCGTTCGCCGACGAGATCCGCGCTGCAGCCGCCGCGCATCCGGATTTCCATGCGCACGTGATCGACTCGACGCGCGACGACAAGCTGACCCCAGAGGCCGCGCTCGCCGTCATCGACGAGCCCCTCGATGAGGTCACGGTGTTCATGTGCGGTCCCGGGCCGATGCTCCGGGACTTCGAGCGTGCCTTCCGCAAGGCAGGCATCCGGCATCAGCGGATCCACCGCGAGCACTTCGACTGGCGCTGAGACGATCACGCCAAGGGGCGTTCCTGAGAAACCCTCAGAATGCGATCGTGAGATTTCGGGTGCGCGGCCGTCTCCGGAGTAGTCAATCCACCTGGAGTCGTCCATGGACATCCCGCACATCACCCGTCGCAGCCTGATCGCCTCTGCCGTCACCGGCGGCGCCGCCGCCTTGCTCGCCCAGCCCGCGGGTCTGATCGAGAAGGCTGCAGCGGCAGCCGATCCGGCCTGTGATCCCCACGGCGCCGTCAGTCCGTTCGGCATTCATCAGGCCGGCATCGCCACGCCCGCACCCGAGCATCTCCAGCTCGCAGCCTTCGATCTCGTCGCCGGCACCACCCGCGCGCAGCTGATCGAGCTGCTGCAGGAGTGGCAGAACGCGATCTCGCTGCTGACGCGCGGTCTGCCACTCCCGGACGCGGCGCTGCCCGACGAGGCGCCAGCCGACACAGGCGAGGCCCTGAGCCAGCGCGCAGACCACCTGACCATCACCATCGGCTTCGGCCCCTCGCTGTTCGACGACCGCTTCGGCCTGGCGTCACAGCGCCCCGCGGCGCTCGTGGACCTCCCCGCCTTCACGGGCGATGCGCTCGTACCCACGCGCTCGGGAGGCGACCTGTCGGTGCAGTGCTGCTCGGACACCCGCCTCGTCGCCGAGCACGGTCTCCGCACGCTGGCGCGCATGGCGGCCGGCCGCGCAGTCGTCCGCTGGGTGCAGGCGGGCTTCAACGAGCCGCCGTCCAATCCAGCGGACGGGTCGGGGCGGAACCTGTTCGGCTTCAAGGACGGCACGGCCAATCTCGATTCCAGTGACGCCGCGAGAATGGCGCGCAACGTGTGGGTCGATCCCGCCGACGGCCCCGCCTGGCTAGCCGGTGGCACGTACCAGGTGTACCGCCGCGTCGTGATGATCATGAAGACCTGGGACGAGAGCGTCCTCTCGGAGCAGGAGGACGTGATGGGGCGACGTCGCGCGACGGGAGCACCCTTCGGCGGGACGCGGGAGACGGATCCCGTGCGCAGCGAGCTGATGCCGCTAACCGCGCACGTCCGTGTGGCCAACCCTCGCACGGGCACGGACAGCGAGAACGAGCGCATCTTGCGCCGCGGCTACTCCTTCCACGATGGCCTGGCCGCCGATGGCTCCTTCGACGCCGGCCTCGCCTTCATCGCGTATCAGCGCGATCCGCGTCGACAGTTCATCACCATGCAGACCCGTCTCGCGGCCAACGATGCGCTCAATGAGTACATCACGCACACGGCATCCGCAATCTTCGTGATCCCGCCCGGCACCACCGCGACGGGATACGTGGGCGAAACGCTGCTCGGCGCGGTACCTCCGCGCGTGACGGTCCCCAACCCTGCAGCCGATCTGCGCCCGCCGACGCCCGGCGCGCCCGCACCCGCTCCGCCGGCTGCAGCCCCGACCACACCACCCGCCGCTCCCACGAAGGGGCGTGTGGTCCCGCCGAAGCGCCGCAAGGTGATCAAGCGGCGCCGACCGAAGCGCACAGGAGCCTAAGCGCGGCGGAGAACGCAAAAGACCCTTCGCCCGCGCTTCTCGCAAGCGACGGTCGAAGGGTCGAAAGTGGAGCCAAGCGGGATCGAACCGCTGACCTTCTGGCTGCCAGCCAGACGCTCTCCCAGCTGAGCTATGGCCCCGGGAAGCCGCAGGATAGCAACGTCCTGCGAACGTGCCGCCGCTACGCCTCTGCGGGCATCTCCGC
>CAINDT010000323.1 GCA_903847495.1 uncultured Actinomycetes bacterium | reverse complement strand
GCGCCCGCGATGCGCGCGCCCTGAATGGCACTGAGCCCCACGCCGCCGCAGCCGACGACCGCCGCGGTATCGCCCTTGCCGACCTTGGCGGTATTGATCGCGGCGCCGACGCCGGTGGTGACGGCGCAGCCGACGAGCGCGAGGTACTCCCACGGCAGTTCGGTCTCGACCTTGATAGCGGACACCTCGGGTACGACGCAGTACTCGGAGAATGTCGAGCTGGAGTAGACGGCCACCGTCTCGCCGCGCAGGGAGTAGCGGCTTGTGCCGTCGAGCAGCGAGCCGAACTCGAACTGGCCCTGTTCGGTGCAGAGGGCGGGGCGCTCGCGCTCGCACATCCGGCAGTGACCGCACGGTGCGACCCACGCC
Organism: uncultured Actinomycetes bacterium; assembly: GCA_903847495.1. Taxonomy (GTDB): domain Bacteria; phylum Actinomycetota; class Thermoleophilia; order Gaiellales; family F1-60-MAGs149; genus F1-60-MAGs149. Next base: position 1,140 of record CAINDT010000323.1, on the reverse strand, counting down.
AGCACGACCTTGTCGCCAACCTTCAGGTGCTCGACGCCGGGGCCGATGGCTTCGACGGTACCGGCACCCTCGTGGCCGAGCATCGACGGGACGGCCACGCGGCCGGTCCATTCGATCGTGTGGAGGTCGGAGCGACAGACGCCGCTGGCGCCCAACTTGACGAGCACCTCGCCGTGCTTCGGATCATCGACCTGGAGGTCGTCGTGGACGATCAGCGGGGCGTTGAACTCGTGGAGGAGAGCGGCTCGGCAAGTGCGCATGCCGGGAGTATTCCACGCCTTGCCCGGCTATTCGATCTGCGCTGCCGCGGGGCTGGGGGATGCCCCGCGGCAGCGCGGTCGATCAGTGGCCGAAGCGCACGTCGGGCAGGATGCGGTCCAGCCACTTGGGCAGGTACCACGCGGCCTTCCCGGTCAGCCGCAGGGCGACCGGGATCAGCAGAAGGCGGATCAGCAGCGCGTCCAGCAGGACGGCGACGCCGAGGATGATGCCCATCTCCTTCGGCGGGATCGGCCCCGAGATCGCGAAGGTGAAGAACACGGCCACCATCACCGCGGCGGCGGCGAAGATCACGCGTCCCGAGTGGGCGAGGCCGCCGACGGCCGCCTCCTTCGGATCGTGGGAGTGGTCGTAGTGCTCCTTCGCCGAGGCGAGCAAGAAGACCGTGTAGTCCATGGAGATCGCGAAGATCATCGCGAAGAAGAACACCGGCCCCCAGGCGTCGAGGAAGCCCTGCGGCTCGAAGCCGAGCAGGCTCGTCAGGTAGCCGTCCTGGAAGATCAGCTTGGCGACGCCGAAGGCGGCACCGACCGCGAGCAGGTTGGTGATGACGCCGATCGCGGCGATCAGCGGCGCCTGCAGCGCCACGAGCAGGAGCAGGAAGCCGAGCACGAGCACGATGCCGATCACGAGCGGGGTGGCGTCGCCGAGCGCGACCTCGAGGTCGTGGTTCTCGGCTGCCGCGCCGCCGATCAGCACGTCCGCAGGCAGTTCGCCACGGAGGCGGTCAATGGCAGTGCCGATCGTGGGATCTGACGGATCCGTCTTCGGCACGGCCTGCAGGAGCGTCAGCTGGCCATCGGCCGAGGGCATGCCGGGCATGACCGCGGCGATCGCCGGATCGTTCTGCAGCGTCTCGCT
>CAINDT010000322.1 GCA_903847495.1 uncultured Actinomycetes bacterium | reverse complement strand
GAGCGCCTCACGATCGTGCTCGATCGCGTGGCAGGCCTCGCGCACGGCCTCGATGCCCGTCATCGTGGCGATCCGCGGGTTGACGGGGAACCCGCGCGCCGCAAGCCATTGCAGCGCCTCGTGGTGCGAGTGGAACTCGATCCCCTCGAGTGCGCCGATGGCGTAGCTCCAGAACGCCAGAGGCCGCTCGGCGGTGTTCGCCGGGTCGAGCTGCCGTAGCGAGCCGGCGGCGGTGTTGCGGGGGTTCATGTAGACGGGGAGCCCGGCGTCTAGGCGCTCTTCGTTGAGCCGCTTGAACGCCTCGAGCGGGATGTAGCACTCGCCGCGCACCTCGATCAGCGCCGGCGGGTTGGGATCGTCGATCGAGAGAGGCACCGCGCGGATCGTGCGCACGTTGGCCGTCACGTCCTCCCCCGCCTCGCCGTCGCCGCGCGTGACGGCGCGCTCGAGCAGGCCGTCGCGGTACACGAGCGACAGCGCGAGGCCGTCGATCTTAGGCTCCACCACGAAGGCCGGTTCACCCTCGTGCCCGGCTGCTTCGAGCAGCTTCTGCAGCCGTTGGTCCCAGGCCAGCAGCTCGTCGTCATCGCGCGCGTTGGCGAGCGACAGCATCGGCAGAAGGTGTCGCACCTCACTGAAGCCGCCGGAGACACCACCGCCGATGCGCTGCGTGGGCGAGTCGGGCCGCACGAGCGACGGGTCGGCCGCCTCAAGCTCGCGCAGCTCGCGCAGCGCGGCGTCGTACGTGGCGTCGTCGACGACGGGCGCGTCCTGCAGGTAGTACGCCTGGTCCCACGCGCGTAGCTGCGCGGTCAACTCCTCAACGCGCTTCGCGCTCACCCGGCCAGCACCTCAAGCAGCTCGGCCGGCGTATCGACGATCGCGAGCGGATTCTCTGCGGCGAGCGTTTCGCGATTGAACACGCCCCACGTGACGCCGATCGCAGCGCAGCCGGCGGCGTTGGCGGACTGCAGGTCGAAGGGCGAGTCGCCGATGTAGACGGCCTGCTCCGGCGTGGCACCGAGCTTCTCCAGCGCCTTGAGGACCGGCGCGGGGTGCGGCTTGTGCACGGGCGTGTCTTCCGTGGTGATGATCACGTCCCAGACGATCGGCGATGGCAACGCGTCCCAGGCGAGATCCACGGCGTCCTTCATCTTCGACGTGACAATCCCGAGTCGCGCTCCCTCGTTCTCGAGTTCGACGAGGAGCTCTTCCATGCCGTCGTAGCGCCGAATTAGCCGTGCGGTGTTGGCGTGATTCCAGCGGCGATACGTGTGGAACAACTCCTCTGCGTTGGCGGGGCTGAACTTCTCCATCTGCTCCATCAGCGGCGTGCCGATGCCGGCCATGATCTCCGCATCCGACGGAGCCTCCCCCAGCACCTCGCGCAGCGCGTACTCATGCGAGGCACGGATCAGCTCGACCGTGTCGAGGACGGTGCCATCAAGGTCGAACAGGACGACGGGCCAGCGAAGGGCGTGCACCTAGGCAACGTAGCGCGCCAATCCAACGGCGTTCCGCCATCGAAAGACACTGCACACCGGTCTACTCTTTCCCTGATGGCAAACTCGTCTCTCACCCCCCTGCAGCGCCAGATCTACTGGTCGGCGCCGTCGCCGGTGATCGAGCGCGGTCGCCGCCGGACAGCGTTCGGTCTCCTGCTCGTGCTGGGCGTCGAGCGCTTGCTGCGCGAGGGGCGCCTGCGTGGGCCGCAGGCCCGCTTGGCGATGGCACAGGCGCAGGCCGCACGCCTGCTCGCGGCTCCCGTCACCGGCGCAGCGTGGAAGACCCGCCGCGGCGACGTGCTGCGCCACGAAGGCGACGAGCTCGCCGCCGCCCTCGTGGCCAGAGCCATTGGCGACGAGACCGACCTCTCCGCTGGCGCCTGCCTGATCGCCTCGTGCGACCTCCTCGACGAGATCTGCGACTGGCTGGCCGACG
>CAINDT010000321.1 GCA_903847495.1 uncultured Actinomycetes bacterium | reverse complement strand
TACATCGTCGTGCAGTGCAAGGCGCGCCTGCCCGAGGTGATGGACGACCGCTTCTTCAACATGCTCTTCGTGATCGGCCCGAACGGGAAGATCGTGCACAAGGCCGCCAAGAACCACCTCTGGTGCCGCGAGCGCTCCACCACCCCGCACGACGTCTACGACCGCTGGGTCGAGGTGTTCGGCGAGGGGCTCGACGCGTTCTACCCCGTGCTCAAGACGAAGGACATCGGCAACATCGGCACGATCTGCTGCTCCGACGGCGAATACCCCGAGGCCGTCCGCGCGCTCGCCTTCAACGGTGCCGAGGTCGTCTACCGCCCGAGCGAGGCCGTGCCGATGACGCAGCTCGGCCCCGACCCCGGCGGCACGTGGCTCCTGCAGAACCGAGCGCACGCGCACTTCAACTCGCTGTACATGGTCTGCCCGAACGTCGGCCCGGTCTACGTGCATCCGAAGATGGAGCAGCCGTACGACATCGGCGGCGGCAACGGCCACATCGTCGACTTCCAGGGCCAGGTGCTCGGGCTCTCACAGAGCGGCATGAACAGCTTCTGCGCCGGCATCATCGACATCGAGGCGCTGCGCAACTTCCGCGCGATGAACCTCAACTCGAACTGGATGAAGGACCTCCGCACCGAGCTCTTCAAGGACATGTACGACGAGCCGATCCATCCGAAGAACCTCTGGCTGAAGGCCGAGCCCGGCTCGCACGCCGAGGTCGACGAGGTCTACCGCGCCAACATCAAGCGCTTGCAGAAGCGCGGCTCGTGGACGCCGCCGTCCACCCCGCACGAGGGCGCGCGCTACATCCCCGCCATGCCGGGCGACCCCGGCGAGGCGTGGGACATGATCAAGTCCGAGCTGTGGGACGAGGACTAGACTCCCGGTCATGGTCACTGCATTCGTCCTGATCGACGTCGAGCGCGGCCGCCTCGCCGAGGTCGCCGACCGGCTCGCCACCACCGACGGCGTCGCCGAGGTCCACTCGGTCGCCGGCCGCTATGACCTCGTCGCGATCGTGCGCGTCTCGACGAACGAGGCGATGGCCGATCTCGTCACGAGCGGCCTGCTCGCCATCGACGGCATCGTCCGCACCGAGACGCTGCCGGCCTTCCGCGCGTACTCGCGCCACGATCTCGACGCCATGTTCGAGATCGGCGACGCCTGACGTTCGGCTCCGCCGAAAAAATGCACGTTTCGTGCCAATTTGGATCCGGATCCAAATTGGTCGTTTTCGTGCCAATTTGGATCCGGATCCAGATTGGTCGCTTTCGTGCCAAATTGGATCCGGATCCAGATTGGTAGCATCGGCGCCATGGCGAAGGTCACGCGACTGGCGGCCGTCAATGGCAAGCCGGCCGTGAAGATCCACCTCGACGGCGCGTACTGGACGACGCTGCCGGCCTCGCTGGTCGTTGACGAGGATCTGCACCTGGGTAGTGCAGTCGATGAAGCGCGCCGGGTACGCCTCGAGCAGCAGCGCGATACCGCCGCGGCCCTCAGCTACGCGATCCGCTCGCTCGACTTCCGCATGGCATCGCGTGGCCAGCTGCGTGATCGACTCGCGCGCAAGGGGCACGACGATGCGACGATCCAGCGCACGCTCGACCGCTGCGAGGAGCTGGGTGCGCTCAACGACCGCGTGCTGGCTGCCACGCGCGCACGCCGCTTTCGCGATGCCGGCCAGGCGCCGTTCTCCACGCAGCAGCGTCTGCGCAAGCAGGGCTTTGGTGATGCCGATATCAGCGCCGCGATCGAGGAGGTCTACGCCGACTTCGACGAGGAAGCGGAAGCACGGCGTCTGCTCGAGGCACGACCGAGCACGGCCACCAGCCGGTCGCGCGCCTACGGCTTCCTGGCGCGCCGTGGGTTCAGCCCGCAGCTCGCCGGGCGGTTGGCGTCGGAGGTCGCCGGTGAAGCCGAGAAGACGAAACCGCCGGCGGACGTGGACGAGCTGGAGCGGCAGGTTCGGCGTCGCTACCCGACGGCCGCGACCGATGCCGGAGCGCGGCGGCGCGCGCATGCGTGGTTGCAGCGCCATGGGGCGTCGGCGGAGCAGATCCGCACAGTGCTCAGCGCGCAATCGCAGTGAAGTACGGCGGATCTGC
>CAINDT010000320.1 GCA_903847495.1 uncultured Actinomycetes bacterium | reverse complement strand
GTGACGGTGCCGCTCGACGGCTCATCATGGCCGGCGATAATGCGCAGCGTCGTCGTCTTGCCACAGCCCGAAGGCCCGAGGAAGACGACGTACTCGCCGTTCGCGATCTCGAGGTTGACGTCCGAGACCGCCGTGACGTCGCCCGGGAAAATCCGGTACACGTCTTTCAGTACGAGCCCTGTATCACTCACCCTGTTTCCCGTTTCTCTCTAGTTCAGATGTGGAGGGGGCGACCGAAGTCGCCCCCTCCGGGTACTGCTGGTCGAACGAACGCCTTAGGCGCTCTTGAACTCCTGCCACTTCTGCGACACGTAGTCGGACTCGTCCATGTGCGAGTTCCACGTGTTGAAGTTGCCGCAGCGATCCTCGTAGGAGCCACCGTCGCGCTTGGTGCCCTCCTTGATCGTCGGCTGGCCGAACGGATCGTTCAGGGTCTTCGACGCGGGCTCGCCCTGGAGCCAGAAGGCGTCCTCGGGGCTACCGGCACCAAGGCCCTGGGCCGTGGAGTCGATGACCGCGTTGTAGTAGCCCTGGAGGCCCATGTTGCCGGCCGGGCCGTTCGTGTTCCACCAGTTGACGTACTCGAGGGCCGCAGCCTGCTTCGAGGCGTCCTCGGCCACGTGCGAGGCGATGGCGTTGCCGCCGCCCCAGCCGCGATAGCCCTCCGACGGCGCGGCGTAGCGCACCGGGAAGTCCTGCGCCTGCAGGAGCGAGACGGCCGGCGACCACATGGACTCGACGAGAACCTCGCCGGAGCTCATGAAGTTGACCGACTCCTCGAAGGTGGCCCAGAAGCCACGGAACTGGCCCTGCTTCTTGAGCTCGATGAGGTACTTCATCAGCTCGTCGATCTCGGCCTTCGTCATGTTGCCCTTGTCGACGAAGGTGACCTGGCCAGCGGCCTCAGCGGCCATGGCGAGGTCGATCAGGCCGATCTCCGGGTCGTCGATGATGGCGACCTTGCCCTTGAGCTGCGGATCCACGAGGATCGCCCACGAGGTCTGCTCGCCGAGCTCCTTCTCGTTGTAGCCGAAGGCATCGGAGTTGTGGTTGGCCGGGACCAGCGTGATGAAGTCCGTCTTCTCCTCGCCGGCCAGCGTCTTGTTGTCCTTGGCGAACAGCTTGCGGAACGGGGCGTCGCCCTGTCCCGGGTTGTTGCCCTCGGCAAGAGCGCCGTCGGTGATCAGCGGCGAGATCTCGCTGAAGCGAGTCATGGCCGACGTGGGGATGGCCTGCAGGTTGCCGGCCGGCCACGTCTGATCGAGCTGATGGTAGTAGCCCGAGAAGATGTCGAAGGAATCAGGCTGCGTCAGGACGATCTGCGTCGTCTCCGGCGTGCTCTTGATGGTCCACTCGATCGTGACGCCCGGGTGGTCCTTCTCGTACATGGCCTTGATCGGGTCGCTCTGGTCGACGCCGATGCCCAGGACGCGGAGCGTGCCCTGGTATGCGGGTGCGGCCTCGGTCGACGCGGCAGCAGCCGTGTCGGCGCTCGAGCTCGAGGAGCCCGAGTCATCACTGCCACCGCACGCAGCAAGCGCGCCGGCGGCGGTCAGGCCGATGCCGGCAAGGCCGGCGTTCCTGACGAACTGGCGACGATTCATGCGGCGCATGTCGTCGGATTCCGAACTGCTCATCCGTTCCCCCTGTGGTCTCTGTGATCGTGTCCGATCACACTTTCTCCTCTACCGCGGGTCTGAGGTTGCAGAACCCATCGGTGAACAGAGGTTATAGGCGGCTGCGGACGAAGTGTCAAACCCGTCGTCCTGCTCACAGACGGGAGTCCGTCAGAGAGCGAACCCCGTTTCGGCCGCGCTCGTGGCGCCGGATGCGGGTACGGTTCCCGTCATGGCCACGCTGCTCCTGCGCAACCTCATCTTCGGCGACTCGTCTGCGGGCGAGACCGGCGACCTGCTGATCCGTGATGGGTCGATCGTCGAGCGCGGTCCCGCGCTGACGTTCGCCCCCGCAGATGAGGCCGAGGCCGAGGCGCATGAGGAGTTCGATGCCGCTGGTCTGACGGCGCTGCCGGGCGCCATCGATGCGCTTGCGCCGATCGGTGCGCCGCGCGGCGCAGGGGTGCCGGCCGATGATCTCGGCTCCGGCACGATCGCCGCAGCGCGCGGCGGCGTGACCACGGTCGCCGTGCCGCTCGTGCCGTCGGACCGCGAGACGTGCGATGTCGCCTTCCACGACGCCGAGCGGCGCGCCAGCGGCGCGGTCTTCATCGACTACGTGTTTCTCGTCGGTCTGGGACAGCCCCTCGCGGATACGCCGGAGCGCATCCGCGGCGTCGGTTACCACGTCGGCTTCGGCGGCTCGTACCTCGACCTGGACGTCACCTACCAGGCTGGCACGGCCGGTCCCGGCGCCCACCTGCGCGTCGCCGCGCTCGGCGACGTGCCCATCACCGTGCGCATGGCTGGTCGCCTCAGCGGCGCGGGCGAGAAGGCGCGCCTCGAGGCGCTCACCGGTCTCGCGGCCCTGTCTGACATCGCCCCGCACGTCCTGCCACTGGCGAGCGCGGCGGCCGTCGATGCGCTCCCCACGACCATCGCGACGGGCTCGACGAGCATCGTCCACCTCTGCCTCGACGAACTGCCCTTCAACATGCGCACCGCGCCCGGACTCGGCACGGCGGAGGATCGCGAGGCGCTCTGGTCCGCACTGGTCGACGGTCGTCTCGAGGGCGTCGTCAGTGATCATCGCTCCGAGCCGCTCGACGGCGACAGTGACTGGGTCGGCGTCGCATCGCTCGAGCTCTTCGTGCCCGCGCTCCTGTCGGCGGGCGTCGCCGCGGGACGCATCGACCTGCCGACGCTGTGCTCGATCATCGGCGAGCGGCCGGCCCGGCGGCTCGGCATGTGGCCGAAGAAGGGCTCGCTGCAGGTCGGTGCAGACGGCGACGTCGTACTCGTCGATCCATCCGCCGTCTGGACGGTCGATCCCACGCAGCTCGAGGGACGTGGCAAGGCGCCCGCCTGGCACGACCTCGAGATGACCGGCCGCGTCGTCCACGTGTTCTCTCGAGGACAGCAGATCGTCAACGACGGCTTCCCGCTGTTCCGTCCCGGCCGCGGCCGCCCGGTCTAGCCCGCGAACGACGGGAGAGGCTCGCCGGCGGTCCATCCGCCATCCACGGGCAGTGCCACGCCGGTGATCAGCGAGGCGCCGGGCGAACAGAGGAACGCCACAACGCTGCTGATTTCGCGAGGCTCGCCCACGCGCCCGAGCGGGATGCGGCGCACCAGGGCAGCGTGGACCGCAGGAATCGCGAGCTTGGCTGCCATTGGCGTTCGGATCATCGTCGGGCAGACCGCGTTGACACGCACGCCGTGCGCGGCCCAGTCCATCGCCAGCGTGCGGGCCATCGTCGCGACGGCGCCCTTCGACATTCCGTAGCCCGTCTCATGCGGCAGCGACGCGAGTGCGGCCTGCGATGAGATCAGCACGATCGATCCGTGCCCCGCGGGGATCATGGAGCGCGACGCCGCGACCGCCCAGTAGAGCGAACCCTTGACGTTGACGGACCACAGCAGGTCGATGTCCTCGTCCGCGAGTTCCTCGGCGGGGACGTTCTCCGTCAGCACGCCGGCGCAGGTGGCGAGAAATGCAATCGGGCCGAGCTCGGCAGTGATGCGCTCCGCTGCGGCGTCGACTTCGGCGCGAGACGCGACGTCACACCCGACGGCGAGCGCCTTGCGACCGAGTGCTTCGACGAGCGCGACCGTCTCGGCACAACTCTCGGCACTACGGCCGACGCAGGCTACGTCAGCGCCCTGCTGGGCTAGCGCAACCGCGACTGCTTGGCCGATGCCGCTCGCGGCACCGGTGACAGCGGCAACGCCGTCGGTCTGGAATGAGATCGTGAGCTCTGCCTGGGTCATTGCGAATCCTCTTGCAGTCGGGCGAGGCGGGACGGTCTCGAGTCGTCGAGCACGCCGAGTTGTTCGGTCGATGTCGAATACTATACCTATGTCCCAACTTAGTCAGGCATGTCGTAATACGAGACGGATGTCTCTAATTCGACCAAGCGGCTGAGCTAGAGCGGCAGTTCGGGCTCGCCGGCCGTCCAGCCACCGTCTACCGGCAACACGACGCCGGTGATCAGCGACGCGGCGGGGGAACACAGAAACGCGACGACACCGCCGATGTCGCGCGGCTGCCCGACCCGTCCGAGCGGGATGCGCCGCACAGCAGCCGCATGCACTTCGGGGATCTCGAGCATCGGCGCCGCCATCGGCGTCCAGATGAACGTGGGGCAGACGGCGTTCACGGTCAGGCCATGCTTGGCCCAGTCGATTGCCAGGCTGCGAGCCATCGTCGCGACGGCACCCTTCGACATCGAGTAGCCGGCCTGACTCGGCAGCGAGACGAGGCCCGCCTGCGACGAGATCAGCACGATCGAGCCGCGGCCGGCGGGGATCATCGACCGCGAGGCCGCGATCGCCCAGTTGAACGAGCCCTTGACGTTGACGGACCAGAGCGTGTCGAGATCCTCGTCCTTGACCTCCTCGGCGGTCACGTTCTCCGTCAGCACGCCGGCGCAGGTGGCGAGGAACGCGATCGGGCCGAGCTCGGCGACGATGCGCTCGGCCGCGGCATCGACCTCGGCACGCGAGGACACGTCGCAGCCGATCGCAACCGCCTTGCGACCCAGCGCCTCGACGAGCGCGACGGTCTCGGCGCAGCGAGCGGCGTCGCGGTCCACGCACGCCACATCGGCACCCTGCTGGGCGAGTGCCACTGCGGCTGCCTGGCCGATGCCCTGCGCGGCGCCGGTGACGACGGCCACGCCGTCGGTCTGGAACGAGACGGCGAGCTCTGCCTGGTTCATTGCGCTTCCTCCTGCAGTCGGGCGAGGCGGATCAGCCCCGAGTAGTCGAGGACGCCGAGATTCTCGGCCTGTGCCTCGTGGTAGACGGACGTGGCGGCCTCGATCAGGCCGGGGTCGAGACCCATGCTCGTCAGGAACTCCTCGGACAACTCCATGTCCTTGGTCATCAGGTCGAGCGTGAAGAGCGCCGCGTAGTCGCGGTTCGACGGGTGGGCATCATCAACGCCGAGACCGGGGTAGCGGGCGCGCATGACGCGCGAGTCACCGGTTGAGCGCGAGAGGATGTCGAACAGCATGGCGTCAGACAAGCCAGCACGGCGTCCCGCGGCGAGCGACAGGCACAGGCCGGCCATGTGCAGGCCTGCCAGCATGTTGTTGCAGAGCTTCGCGGCCTGTCCGGTGCCATGGGCGCCGGTGTGGACCACGAAGGCACTCCACGTCTGGGCGATCGGCTCAAGCGTGGCGTAGGCCGCGTCTGAGCCACCGATCATCGAGGTCAAGCTGCCCGCTTCGGCGCCGACGGGGCCGCCGGACAGCGGACAGTCGGCCACCACGACGCCGAGCGGCTCGAGCTCGGCGGCGAGCTCCTGCGCCAGCGCCGGGGGGCTGGTCGACACGTCGGCCAGGAGCGCGCCTTGCGGGAGCGCCGGGGCGGCTTCGCGGGCGACCTGTCCGACGAGGGCGACCGTCGGCATCGACAGCAGGAATACCTCGGCGTCGGTGCAGATCTCTGCAATCGATGTGGCGGAGGCATCGGCGCCGATCGACGCGGCGTACTCCATGGCCGCGGGGACAGGGTCGTAGACCCGCACCTGGTGCCCCGCCTCAACGAGGTGGCGAACCAAGTGCCGGCCCATGGTGCCGACGCCGGCGAATGCGATGCGCGTCATCGTCAGTCTGAGCCGACGGGGATGAACGGGCCGGCGCGATGCACGAGCCCCGGCAGATCACGACCCATGACGCCGCCCAGCCACTCGCTGACGCGGATCAGCTCGTCGAGATCCACACCCGTCTCGACGCCCATGCCGTCGAGCATGTACACCAGATCCTCGGTAGCGATGTTGCCGGTCGCGCGCGGCGCGAACGGGCAGCCACCGAGGCCGCCGATCGACGAATCGAAGATCGTCGCGCCGGCCTCGAGCCCGGCGGCGGCGTTCGCGTAGCCCGTATTGCGCGTGTTGTGCAGGTGCAGACCGATCGGCGTGCCCGGCACCGCGGCCAGCGCGGCCGGGACGAGCTGGGCGACCTGCGTCGGCACGCCGACGCCAACCGTATCGGCGAGGATCACCTCGTCGGCGCCGGCGGCGACCGCGATGCGCACGTGCTCGACGACGAGGCCCGGATCGACCGGCCCCTCGAACGGGCAGCCGAAGCTGACGCCGAGCGTCATCGTCGCGCGCTTGCCGGCGGCCTTCGCGCCCTCGACGAGCTGCTGGCAGATCGCGGTTGCCTCGTCCAGCGTGACGTTCTGGTTCTTGCGGCAGAACGTGTTCGTCAGCGGATAAGCGACGTGGACCTCATCGACGTTCGCGGCGAGCGCGTCGTCGAGACCGCGGCCGTTGAGAATCAGTCCGGCGTAGATCACGCCGGGCTGGCGGTTGATCGTGCTCATCACCTCGGCTGCGCCCGCCATGCGGGGCACGGCCTTCGGATTGACGAACGACACGGCCTCCACGCGGGGCAGCCCCGTCGCGGACAGGCGATCGACGAGCTCGGCGCGCTGCGCGGGCTCGAGCTGGACGGGGTCGTTCTGGAGCCCGTCTCGCGGGCCGACGTCACAGAGCGTGATGCGCATGGATCCTCCGGTCGGAATGACGGCAAGCATACCCGGCTCTCCGGGAAATCCAACGTTCGAGGCAGTATTCTCCCGGCATGAGCACCGCCGCCTACGCCCCCGCCAACGTCGTCCGCGATCTCCAGG
>CAINDT010000319.1 GCA_903847495.1 uncultured Actinomycetes bacterium | reverse complement strand
TCGTTCGGGCGGAGACCCAGCGGGTGACCGGCGCGCTACGTAACCGCTGCAGTCGTCGCGAGCGCGTACGCGGCGCGGTGCGGCCGCGGCGCCTGCTGCGCCGGTAGCGCGCCCGGTCTACTGCTCGAGCTGCGCGAGTCGCGCGGCCGTCTACCAGCAGGGAGGCGCGGCGCACAGCATCATCCGAGGTCGACTGGTAGCGTCTGCAGCCATGAAGGCTCTGCTGCTCGCATTCACCCTGCTCGTCATCGCTGTTCCGGCCGCCGCGGCGGCGGAGCCGGGGATCCTCTACTCCGCCGATGCGCGTGGCGTGGCCGTTGCCAAGTCCGGCACGGAGCTGCGCCTGAGCGCGCCCGCGGCCACTCCGACGACGTGGTTCACGGACCGGCCCGCGCGGCGCGCCGGCATGACGACGCTCAGCGACCTCGTCAGCATCTGGGGCGCGTCGGGCTTCCGGGAGGATCCGCCGAACGCGGCGCTGCTCCTTACGCACAAGGGCGAGACGCGCACGCATGTCGTCACCCTCACGAACCCCCGCCGCGAGGACGGCCGCGTGTCGTTCCGGCTGCGCGCGGTGCCCGGCGGCGCAGAGGCAGGGCACGCCCATACGCATGAGATCCAGCCGGGCGGGTACGGCCGCGCCATGCTCTTCATCGACGACGCCGCGCAGCCGCCGTGCCCTGCGTCGATTACGCAGGTACCGCTGACCTGCATTTCGGCGCCCGGTCAGACTGTCAAGGTCGGGCTGGCGCCGCCGTCTGGAAAGGTCGTGCAGACCACGGTCTGTTGGGCCGCGGACCAGCCGCTGCCGACGGACGGCGTGTGGGGCGGCGGTCAGGGCTTCATCTGGCGCTACTTCACGGACGGCTCCGGCACCCAGGGTCTGAGTGACATCTACGGCTGCAACCTCTTCGACGCCTACAGCCGTGAGATCGGCGATCGACCCGTTGTCGGACAGGTCAGCAAGGTCAAGAACGGCGGTAAGGTGCCGCTCCTCTACGAGTGGGGCCTCGGCGACTGCGCGGTGAAGATCGCGGGCGTCGGGTACATCACCGCCGGCTACGTCTGCGACTAGCGGTCCTGACGCGCGTCCCGGACGGCATGGGCGTCGTCCGTCGACGCGTGGGTCACATGGGATCCGTCGCGTCGGGGTCGCCGGCGGTCCAGTCTCTGCGCCGCAGTTACGCTTCGAGCTGCGCGAGTCGCGCGGCCGTCATGTCCTGCAGCAACTGTGCGTCGACGTCCCAGTCGAAAGGGACGCGCACCGTCTTCTTGTTGAGCTCGAGCCCGACGAGGCGCGGTGCGAAGGCGTCGAGGTTGCCGTCGCCCCACGGTGCGATCAGGATATGCCGCTTGCCGATTGACGCGCCGAAGATGTAGCCGTCGCCGGACTTCAGCATCGGCTGGTTCCAGGCCAGGACGAGCTCGAGGTCGGGATACCGCTCGGTGATCGCGGCGAAGATCGCGCGCAGCGTTGCCGCTGCCACCGGATCTGCGCCCTGCAGGTAGTCGTCGAGCGTGCCGAATCGCTTCGTCGTCGTCGACCCGCGCGCGTACATGACGACGGCATTGGCGTGTGCCTGTGAGAAGCCGTGTCCCTGGCGAAGCACGTCGATCTGATCCTGGTACTTCCCGCTTGGCACCGTCTTGACCAGTCCGAGCCAGTGCTCGATCGGCTGGCCGTGCTTCTTCTCGATGGCCGGCCAGTGGGCCGTGCGGTCACCGCTCTTCGCTGCCATGGGCTGAGTCTCCGGCGGTCGTGCGACGCGGTGCCGCTACTGGCCCGGCGCGGTGGCTGGACCGTTGTACGGCTTGGGCTGCACCGGCGCGGCGACGCCGAGGAACACGACGATACCGTCGCCGCCCGGGTTGCCGCCTGCGGTGTCGATCGCACCCGAGGGCTTCCAGTTGTTCGTCACCCACAGGTTGCCCGCCGCGTCGACCTCGGCGGCCGTCTCGCGCATCAGGGGCTTGTAGGTCTTGGGGCCCTTCTTGCC
>CAINDT010000318.1 GCA_903847495.1 uncultured Actinomycetes bacterium | reverse complement strand
TCACGTAGTGGAACGCCTCGAGGACGACCGGTTCGCCGGACGCGCAGGCCTGCCGGTAGATCTCGAGCAGGCCGGTGGTCTCGACGCCAGGCTCGAGTTCGGACAGCGCCATGCCGTGCATCTGCTCGGGCGTGCGCCCGTACTCGACGCACGTCGCGCGGTTGGCGTGCAGGTGCCGGAAATCGATGATCGTGCCGGTTGCGTCGCGGACCGGCTCCATGAGGATGTGCGAATCGGTCAGCGAGTCCGAGACGGCACGCAGCAGCTCCTCCGATTCGGCGGCGCTCGTGCGGGCCTCGACGAGCTCGTCCACCAGCACCATGCCGCCCGTGAAGCCGATCGTCTCGCCGCTCGCATCTCGGTGCGTCGTGAGCGTGGTCTTGACCCAGCGGTAGCCGCCATCGCGCGTGCGCATGCGCAGGACGAACCCGCCGCCGGCCTCGGCATCTGGATCCCCGGCGTAGATGCGGTCCCGACGCTCGGCCGACCAGGCGAGGTCGTCGGGATGCACCAGTTCTGACATGACCGTGCCGACCAGCTCGCTCGGCTGCCAGCCGAGCGCACGTGTGACGGACGGCGACATCCACGTGACCCGACGACCGGGACCGACCGCGTAGACGATGTCCGACGCGGTCTCGGCGAGCAGGCGGAATAGGCGCTCCGATTCCGCGAGCTCGGTGCGCACCTTGATGATGTCGGGCGACGACGACACCGAGCCATTTCCTCCCCTGTCTTCGCCCACCCTAGCGCCATATCTCGGACGCCGCTCGGTGATCGACCGCCGACTGATGTCCGAAGCGGGCCGCGCTTCAGCTGCGGGTGTCCGCGGATCCGCCCGCGGCGTCGGCCTCGACCAGGCGCAAGCCAATCCGCCGCGGCGGCGCAACGGCGGCGCCCTCCGCCACGTAGCGCCGCGCGGCGAGCCCACCACCGAGCTCATCCACCAGATGCGCGTCGCGCGTGTTGCGGCACTCGATCACGGTCAGGTTGCAATCCCAGCACTCGGTCATGAACCGGAAGCACAGCCCGCGCGCGCCCACAGCGTCGCCACGCGCGATGCACTCCGCGACGCCACGGTGATACTCACTGAAGTGGACGCAGAACACGATGCGCCCGGCCCCTGCAGTGCGCAGCGCCTGCACGCGCGCACGCGCTGAGCGAATGGCCGACGCCAACACCGGGTTGTGGGTCGAATGCGCAATGCGCAACTGGAACACGTTGGCGTACATCTGCCAGTCGCGGGCGGACAAATGGGACCGCGGGAACGCACCCAGCTGCGTGATCACCGCCCGCTCGGCGGCCGTGGCCCGCAGCGCCGCCAGACCGACGGACTGCGTTTCGAGCGCAATCAGCAGATCGATTGTATCCCGGAGCTCGTCGATCGAGAACGCCGTGGTCCGCGCTGTGGCCTCCACGATGGCGACATCCTCCGCCACCCATGAACCGCCGGAGCGTCCGCGCGTGGTGACGATGAAGTTTTCCTCGCGCAGCATCGCGAGCGCCATGCGCATCGTCACGACGCCGACGCCGAGTCGCTCCGCGAGCACCGGCTCGGTCGGCAACTTGGAACCGGCGGGCAGCAGGCACAGCACGATCGCCTGTCGCAAGTGCTCGTACGCATCGACCACGGCGGTCGACTGGGCGAGCGGACGGTAGACCGCAGCGTCGAGGATCTCCTGCTCCCATTGCACCAGCGAGCGGGGCGTCCCGTCAGACGCGTCGTACGCGTGGGTCTGCCCCTCCAGCCCGACCAACGGCGTGCGCTCCTGCCTGCCCATACGAGAACTATGTCGCTTCATGAGGGCCGCGTAAACCCTCGGCGCGCTTCGCGCCTCGCGCCTGACCGATACCCGGCGTGCTGCGGATCAGGCCGGCGAGGTGCCCGGGGACGACGACGGCGTCTCGCCGCTGCCCCGCTTCGCCGCCAACCGGCTCGCGCCGAGCGTGATCAGCGCCGCCGCGATCACGAGTGCGGCGCCGACGACGTTGTCGAGGACGCGTTGCTCGCCGAAGTTCACCGCCTGGTTGGAGCTGAAGGCGTTCAGCGCGGCCGCCGCCGGCACGATCAGCACGTAGTAGATCCACAGGCGCGGACTGAACTTGGCGAGGATCGCGAGCGCGCCGAACAGGAGCCCGATGCCGTACATGTTGAGCGGGAATGGCATCCCGAGCACCTCGGTGTACGAGGTCCCGCCGATCGCCTGCACCGCGAGGAAGAACGCTCCGGCGCCCGCGAGCGTGCCGATCACGCGCTCGATAGTCAGGCGCCACTTGATCTCGCCACCGACCTGGGTGAGGACGAGGATCGTCGCGATCATGAACGCGCCGGCCGTCATCTTCGGATGGTCGAGACACCAGTACGTCGCCACCGCCGTGAGCACCGTGATGGTGATCGTGTACGGCACCGCCTCGTGGCGGGTGTGCGTGGCCGGCGCCGCCTTCGGCAGCGGGAACTTCCGCAGCACGAACGGCAGGATCACCACGGGGAAGAGCCCGCCGACGAGGAAGGTCACGGCGATCCAGATCAGGTAGTGCTGGTCGAAGCGCTGTTCCATCAGCACGTGCCCGATGATGCGCTTCATCGGGCCGGGCGTGGTCGCCGCCTGCGTGTGCGGATGCATGCGGTCGAGCACGTCGGCCAGCGAGGTGCCGTGCTTCGCCATCAGCTCGTTGATGCGATCCAGCGCGTTGAGCGGCAGCCACGGCACCGGCGAGATGATGAGCCACGCGAGGAAGATCGGCACGAGCATCACCGCGCGGTGCAGTCCGAAGATCGACATGCGCCCGACGACGGCGGTCATGATCGCCATCAGCGCGGCACCGGTGAAGGGCGTCAGTCCGGCGAGAATCGCGAGCGGCGCGAGCAGTGCCGTGACGACCACCACGATCACACCCAGGCGGGTACTGCCGGCGAGCACCGCGAAGATGCCGATGATCGACGCCATCGCGGCGTACGTGGTCGCCGGCTGCCGCGTGATGATCAGCAGCACGACCATCGGGATCAGCATCAGGAGGAGCAGGAAGATCGTGATCAGCACGCGCCGCACGATCACCTTGGCGAACGGCTTCTTCTCCCCCTCGTGTGCTGCAGTCGCCATGCGGCCCCTCCCAGAGGTCGTGAGTGACGGTGCCGACGAGCAATCGCCCGCTCCGGCGTCGGCCTACTATCGCAGACGAGGGCGCGGTCGCCTTCTCGGACACGAAAAAGGCCGGCATCACTGCCGGCCTTCTCAAGTAGCGGGGGCAGGATTCGAACCTGCGACCTTCGGGTTATGAGCCCGACGAGCTACCAGACTGCTCCACCCCGCGTCGTGAACGGCACTCTAGCGCAAGGTCGCGAAGTGGTGACCGGGCAACCGTCGCCCGCGGGGCCTCCCACGTAGGCTTCCGCCATGCGCGTGGGTGTCATCGACATGGGGACGAACTCGACGAGGATCCTGCTCGCCGACGTCCAGAACGGTGAGCTCCAAGAACTCGAACGGCTGCTGACCATCACCAGGCTGGGTGCCCACGTCGACCGCGATGGGCGACTGTCCGAGACCGCGATGGGTCGGACGCGCAAGGCCGTGACGGGCTACGTCGAGCGGGCGCGCGAGTTGAACTGCGACGTCATCTTCGCGAGCGCGACGAGCGCGGTGCGCGACGCCGCGAACGGCGAGGCGTTCATGCACTCTCTGTCGCGCGATCTCGGCATCCCTGCCCGCACGCTGTCCGGCGACGAGGAGGCGCGCGCGACGTTCCGCGGCGTCACCTCCGCGCAACCCTCTGCGGGCAAGACGGCGGTCATCGACGTCGGCGGCGGCTCGACCGAGCTCGTCGTCGGTCGCGGCACCGAGGTGCTCGGCGCCGTCTCGCTGCAGGCCGGCTGCGTGCGCATGACGGAGCGCTGGCTCAACGAGAACGCCGTCGGCCCGGCCGAGCTCACCGTGGCGCGCGAGGAGATCGACAACCTGATCGACCGGCACGTCTCCCCCGACCTGCTCGAGCCCGTCGAATCCGACCCGATCGCCGTCGCCGGCACCGCCACGACCCTCGCTGCGATCGAACTCGGCCTGCCCGGCTACGACTCGGAGAAGATCCACGGCACGCGCGTCTCGCGCGATGCCGTCGCCACCTGGATCGCCAAGCTCGCGCCGCTCACCGCCGAGCAGCGCCGCGAGCGCTGCCCCGCGATCGAGGTGGGCCGCGCGCCGCTGATCATCGGTGGTGCACTGGTACTGCTCGCCGTGCTCGACGCGATCCACGCCGATGCGTACATCGCGTCGGAGCGCGACATCCTGCACGGTCTGGCGCTCGGGCTCGCTGCCTAAGGCCGTCGAAGGCCGGACCCATGCGACCCTACGCGTCGACGGTGCGCGCCTGCTCGTCGAGTTCCGCGCGCAGCGCGAGCAGGTGGTCGTTCACGAGCAGGAGCTCGAGTGCCTCCGCCATCAGGATCGGAGACCCCTGCAGCGCCTGCTCAACGCGAGCGTGGCTATCCCGATCGAGGGAGCCGGCGGCGTATGCGGGGAGCAGGTGTCGGATGTCGTCCATCAGGGCGCGAGCGGGATATGTTGCACATCGCACCAACGCGCCCGCCGGCCGAGCGCCCGCGTGTGGACGCTATCCTCGTAGGGCCCGGATGGCGGAATTGGTCAGACGCGGTCGACTTAAAATCGACTGCCGCAAGGCGTGCGGGTTCGAGTCCCGCTCCGGGTACTACGCCGCCAAGAAGGCGCGCACCTCGTCGAGCGAGGCCGTGAACGGGACATCGGGCAGGCTGGCCCGCAGCTCGTTGCCGTACGACTTCGTGACGAGGCGGGAGTCGAGCACCGCGACGACGCCGCGATCCGTCTCGCTGCGCAGCAGGCGACCGAAGCCCTGCTTGAGCAGCAGCGAGGCGTGCGGCAGCGCTACGTCCTTGAAACCACTGCCGCCATCGCGCTCAGCACGCTCCGACTTCGCCGCGATCAGCGGGTCATCCGGCACGGCGAACGGCAGGCTCTCGAGCACCACGAGCTCGAGCGAGCGCCCGGGGATATCCACGCCCTGCCAGAACGTCATGGAGGCGAAGAGCACCGACGTCTCATCGGTGCGGAAGCGCTCGAGCAGCACATCGCGCGCGGCCTCGCCCTGGCACAGCAGCGGGTACGAGATGCGATCCCGCACCAGCGAATGCAGCAGGCGCAGCCTGTTGAGCGACGGTGAGAGCACGAGCGCACGACCGCCCGAGGCCTCAATCAGCGCCGCGATACGCGTCGCCACCTTCTCTGGATCCGCCTGACCGCCACCCACGATGTCGGCCGGCACGTACAGGCGCGCATTGCTCGCGATGTCGAAGGGCGAGGTCTCGATGTGCGTCTTCGCATTGTCGGCCCCGAGGCGACGGCAGATGCCGGTGAGTCCCTCGCCATCCGCCAGCGTGGCACTCACGAGAATGCCGGCGTGCAGCGTGTCCCAGAGGTGCTCGCGCAGCAGCGGACCGACGGCGGTCGGTGCGGCCCGCAGCTCGACGCCGCCGCGCGCGTCGCGCTCAGACCACACGACGGTCTCCTCGTGATCGGGCGCCAGGATCGCCTCGAGCGCGTAGGCCTGCCGCTGCGCCTGCCGGGCCAGCGCCTCGCACTCGTCGGAGTGGTCCTTGATGCGCTCGGCGATCGAGTCGAGCGCCACGCGCATGGCGTCGGCGGCATCGCGCGGCAGCTGCTGGAGCCGTTGCTCGTCGAGGCGCACGCGGCGCCCCTCCGGCAGCGCGTTGAACAGGCGGTCGCCATGCACCTGCAACATCGCCAGGTCGGCGGCCGGCGGGATCTTGACCGCCGAGGCGCAGGCGCTATCCACATCGCGAGCGAAGCGCGATAGCGCCGGACCCGAGACGCGGGCGCCGAGCGACTCCGCCGCCACCTTCTCGAAGTCGTGCGCCTCGTCGACCACAAGCACGTCGTGCTCGGGCAGGATCACGGGCTCACCGCCGCGCGCCGAGCGCAGCGCGAGATCGGCGAGGTAGAGCGCGTGGTTGACCAGCACGATCTGGCAGCCCGTCGCGTGCTCGCGCGCGAGCTCGGCATAGCAGCCGTCGCGCTCGGTGCAGCGGACGCCGCGGCAGCGATCGGGGCCGACCGACAGCTCGCGCCAGACCGCCTCGGACGGCACGAACGGCAGCTCGTCGCGGTCGCCCTCGCGGGTGCGGATGAGCCACTCGTCAAGGCGCGCGAGCTCCGGCTGGTGCTCCTCCGGCACGCGCTGGTGGGCGAGGGCGCGCTGCACCCGGCAGACGTAGTTCGAGCGACCCTTGACGACCGCGGCGGTGATGTCGAGGCCGGTGGCCTGCCGGGCCAACGGCAGATCCTCGTTGAGCAGCTGCCCCTGCAGGGCCTTCGTCGAGGTGGTCACGACGACGCGCCGACCGCTCAGCGCGGCGGGCACGAGATAGGCGAGGCTCTTGCCGATGCCCGTCGCGGCCTCGGCGACGAGCACGCCGCCACGATCGATCGTGTCGCCGACCTCCTGCGCGAGCCGCAGCTGCCCGTCGCGTGAGCGGAAGGCCGGCAGCGCATGCTTGAGCGGCGAGGCGTACCCCAGCTGGTCCTTGTAACGGCGCATCTCGGACGACCCAACCTACCACCGGGATCGGGGGCCGCTACGGTGCCACGCATGGCCGCCACGCGCATTGCCCTGGGTGTCCTGCGCAGCCCCGCAGGTCACGTCTGGATCGAGCGCGCGAAGCCGCCGTCGCTGGGGCGCTGGGCGCTGCCGGGTGGACGTATCGAACCGGGCGAAGAGCCGCTCGAGGCGGCGCGCCGCGAGGTGCTCGAGGAGACCGAGCTCGTCGTGGAGGGCGGCATCCACCTGGCGATCTTGGAGGAACATTTCGAAGATGCGGCGGGTGCGCACCTCTACGTGGTCGAGGTGCACGCGGTGCTGTTCGACGACCCGGGCGGCGCGCCGGCGGCCGCGGATGGCGTCAGCGCGACGCACCGCGGGCCGACGCCACCCGCCCCCGCCCTG
>CAINDT010000317.1 GCA_903847495.1 uncultured Actinomycetes bacterium | reverse complement strand
ATTGGCGCGCGCCTCGACGATCCGCTCGCGATGTACGCCAACGACATCTTCACGCTGCCGGTCAACCTGGCCGGCATCCCGGCGCTGTCGCTGCCGAATGGCCTGAGCGATGGTCTGCCGAGCAGCCTGCAGATCATCGGGCCGGCGTACTCCGAGAACCTCCTCCTGCGCCTCGGCGCTGCCTTCGAGGCAGAGCACCAGTTCGACTTCGTCCCGGCCGCCATGCGAGGCGGCCTGTGAGCACGCCCTGGCAGAAGGACGGGTACGAGGCCGTGATCGGCCTCGAGATCCACGTTCAGTTGAACACCGCCTCGAAGATGTTCTGCTCGTGTCCGAACCAGTTCGGTGACGAGCCCAACACCAACGTCTGCTTCGTCTGCCTCGCACACCCTGGCGCGCTGCCGGTGGCGAATGCCGAGGCGGTGCGCCAGTCGGCGCGCGTCGGCCTCGCGCTCGGGTGCCGGATCCCCGATGTCTCGGAGTTCAGCCGCAAGCAGTACTTCTATCCCGACAGCCCGAAGGCGTACCAGATCAGCCAGTACGACCAGCCGCTCTGCGCCGAGGGCCTCTTCCGCGTGCCCGGCGCCGATGGCTTCGAGGTGCGGATCACGCGCGCCCACCTCGAGGAGGACGCCGCCAAGATGATCCACGCGGGCGGCGATAGCGGCCGCATCTCGGGATCTGCTGGCTCGATCGTCGACTTCAACCGTGTCGGTACGCCGCTCCTCGAGATCGTGACGGAGCCGGATATCCGCTCACCTGAGGACGCACGCCGATTTCTCACGCTCCTGCGCGCCACGGTCGTCGCGATCGGTGCCTCCGAATGCGACATGGAGAAGGGCTCACTGCGCGCCGACGCCAACGTCTCGATTCGCCCGATCGGCTCCACGGAGTACGGGACCAAGACCGAGCTGAAGAACATGAACTCCTTCCGGTTCCTCGAGCGCGGCGTCGAGGCCGAACTCGAGCGCCAGCTCGGGCTGCTGCAGGCCGGCGAGAAGATCGAGCAGGAGACGCTGCACTTCGATCCCGCGAGCGGCACCCTCTCGTCGCTGCGCTCCAAGGAGCAGGCGCACGACTACCGCTACTTCCCCGAGCCCGACCTGCTGCCGGTTACGCAGGACCAGGCCTCGCTCGCCGCGCTCGCCGCCGAGCTGCCGGAGCTGCCCGTCGCCCGCTTCGAGCGCCTCACGGAGGCCGGCATCGTCGAGGCCACGGCGCTCGTGCTCGCTACCGACACCGAGTTGGCCGCGTACTTCGACGATCTCGCCGCCCGCACGGGCGACATCAAGGTCGCCTCGAATTGGGTGATGGGCGAGCTGCAGGCGCACCTCAATGCCGACAACCTGTCGGCTGCCGCGAGCCCGGTCACGCCAGCCCGCCTCGCGGAGCTGATCGCCCTCATCGTCGATGGCACCATCAACCAGACCGCCGCCAAGGAGGTCTTCGCCGCCCTCGTCGAGGATCCGCAGGCGACGGCGTCCGGCGTGGTGGAGGAGCGCGATCTGGCCCAGGTCGGCGGTGACGACGCCCTCGGCGAGATCATCGACGCCGTCCTCGCCGCGCATCCCGACGAGGTCGAGGCGTTCAAGGGCGGACGCGAGCAGGTGATCGGCTTCCTGGTGGGTCAGTGCATGAAGCAGAGTGGCGGCCGCGCCGACGCGAAGGCCCTTCAGGGGCTCCTGCGTGCGCGCCTGAGTGCGTAGCGGTGCGCGAAACCCGCAGGCGCGGGTACCATGCATAGGCGTACAGACGGGAGAGAAGCGCATGCAGT
>CAINDT010000316.1 GCA_903847495.1 uncultured Actinomycetes bacterium | reverse complement strand
GAGGTCGACCAGCCACGAGCCGACGACCGAGCCGCGGCGCCACACCTCGGCAACCTCGGCCACGTCGATCTCGTACTGGTAGTACTCGGGATCGCGCAGCGGCGTCGTCTCGGCGTCGATCTCCTGCTGATGCTTGCCGGCATCGGCGTGCTTGATGATCGACAGGCCCTCGGCGATCGCGGCCATCATCCCGTATTCGACGCCGTTGTGGACCATCTTCACGAAGTGGCCGGCGCCGTTGGGGCCGCAGTGGAGGTAGCCCTCCTGCGCGGTGCCGCCGGACTTGCGGCCCGGCGTCGGCTCGGCGGAGCCCTCACCCGGCGCGATCGTCTTCCAGATGGGATCGAGGCGCTGCACGGCCTTGTCCTCGCCGCCGATCATCAGGCTGTAGCCGCGGTCGAGGCCCCAGACGCCGCCCGACGTGCCGCAGTCGACGAAGTGGATGCCCTTGGCCGCGAGCTCCTTCGCGTGCTTGATGTCGTCGCGGTAGTACGAGTTGCCACCGTCGATCAGCGTGTCGTCGTCCTCGAGGAGGTCCTTGAGCTCATCGATCATCTGCTGCACGAGGCCGGCCGGCACCATGATCCAGACGTTGCGCGGGCGCTCCATCTTCGCGATCAGGTCTGCCATCGAGGAGGCGCCGATCGCGCCCTCGGCGACGAGCTCGTCCACGGCCTTGGTGTTGACGTCGAAGACGACGCAGGTGTGGCCATCGCGCATCAGGCGACGGACGAGGTTGGCGCCCATTCGGCCGAGGCCGATCATGCCGAGCTGCATCGGGTGTGCTGTTGCCATGGTGGTGCTCCTTGGTGCTACGCGCGCTTCATGGCGCGGTAGCGCCGGATCAGTGCATTGGTCGAGGAATCGTGCTGGAGGTCGGGCTCGGTGTCGCTCTCGAGCTCGGGAATGATCTTGACCGCGAGGGCCTTGCCGAGCTCGACGCCCCACTGGTCGAACGAGTCGATATTCCAGATCACGCCCTGCGTGAAGACGCTGTGCTCGTAGAGGGCGATCAGCGAACCAAGGCGATGTGGGGTGAGGCGGTCGGCGAGGATCGTGTTGGTCGGGCGGTTGCCCTCCATCACGCGATGCGGGATGACGTTCTCCGGCGTGCCCTCGGCGCGGACCTCGGCCTCGGTCTTGCCGAAGGCGAGCGCCTCGGCCTGCGCGAAGACGTTGCTCATCAGGATGTCGTGGTGCTCGCCAATCGGGTTGAGCGAGTGCGCGAAGCCGATCAGGTCGACCGGGATGATCGAGGTTCCCTGGTGGATCAGCTGGTAGAAGCTGTGCTGCCCGTTGGTGCCCGGCTCGCCCCAGTAGACCGGGCCGGTGTCGTAGTCGACGTGCGTGCCGTCGAGGGTGACGTGCTTGCCGTTCGACTCCATCGTCAGCTGCTGCAGGTACGCGGGGAAGCGCTTGAGGTACTGCTCGTACGGCATCACGCCGATCGTCTGGACGCCGAAGAAGTCGCGGTACCAGAGGGCGAGCAGGCCCATCAGGACGGGCAGGTTCCGATCCAGCGGCGCGGTCTGGAAGTGCTCGTCCATGGCGTGGAAGCCAGCCAGCAGCTCGTGGAAGTGCTTGGGCCCGATCGCCAGCATCGTCGAGAGGCCGATCGCCGAGTCCATCGAGTAGCGGCCGCCGACCCAGTCCCAGAACGGGAACATGTTGTTGGTGTCGATGCCGAAGGCCTCAACGCGCTCGGCATTGGTCGAGACCGCGACGAAGTGCTTGGCCACGGCGGCCGTGTCACCGAGCTTCTCGAGCGACCACGCACGCGCGGTGTGCGCGTTCGTCATCGTCTCGAGGGTGCCGAAGGTCTTCGACGCGATGATGAACAGCGTCTCCTCCGGATCGAGGTCGATCGTGGCCTCGGCGAAGTCGGTCGAGTCGACGTTCGACACGAAGCGGAACGTCATGTCGCGCTTGGCGTAGTGCTTGAGTGCCTCGTAGGCCATGACGGGGCCGAGGTCGGAGCCGCCGATGCCGACGTTGACGACGTTCTTGATGCGCTTGCCGGTGTGGCCGAGCCAGCGACCCTCGCGCACGTCGTCAGAGAACGCGGCCATGCGGTCGAGCACCTCGTGGACATCCTTGACGACGTCCTGGCCGTCGACGTGCAG
>CAINDT010000315.1 GCA_903847495.1 uncultured Actinomycetes bacterium | reverse complement strand
TACGAGGCATAGGTGGTAGCTGAAGGTGATCGGTGCATTGCGCCCCCGCAGGATAGCGCGCCGCCGGTGTCCGAACGCCCTACCATGCCGCTATGCGCATTCTCGTGATCGGAGCCGGCCGCGTCGGCACCAGCGTCGTCGCAGCCCTGCATGGGCAGCACGACGTGACCGTCGTCGACCTGGACAGCGAGTTGCTGGCCGCAATTACCAACCGCTACGACGTCCTGACCATCACGGGCAATGGCACCTCGCGCTCGACGCTGCTCCGCGCCGGCATTGAACAGGCGGACCTTACGATCGTGGCCACCGACCGCGACGAGATCAACATCGTCTCCGCGCTGCAGGCGCGCGCCCTCTGCAAGGGCCGCGTCGTCGTGCGAACGTCGAGCGCCGAGTACCTCTCCGCCTGGCGCAACGGCGAGCTGCCCGTCGACGTGATGATCTCCTCCGAGAACGAGATCGCCCAGGCGATCGTGCGCGCGATCGGTCTGCCCGGTGCGCTCCAGACCAGCATGTTCGCGGACGGCAAAGCCGAGATGGTCGAATTCGAGGTGCACGCTGATGCGGCGGAGAACATCGTCGGCAAGCGCATCGCTGACATCCGGATTCCTGACGAGAGCGTGATCGCATCGCTGATCCGCGCCGAGGCGATCACGATCCCCGGCGGCGGCGACGTGGTGGAGGAGGGTGACCGCATCGTGCTGATCGCCTCCCCCGAGGCTTCGCGCGAGTGGTCGCATCGCCTCGCACGTGCCGGCGTCCACGACGTGCGCGAGGTCGTGGTGGTCGGCGGCGGCGCCACCGGTCGCGCCATCGCCCGTACGCTCTGCGGGCAGGGCCTGCGGGTGCGGCTGATCGACGCCAACGCCGCCGTGGCGCGACTCTGCGCCGAGGAGATCGAGAGTGCCGACGTCTTCTGCGCCGACGCCACCGACTCGGCGTTCCTCGAACGCGAGCACGTCGGCCGGGCCGATGCGGTCGTCTGCTGCACCGATCGCGACGAGCGGGACCTGCTGATCTGCCTCCTCGCGAAGTCGCTCGGCGTGCCGATCGCGGTCGCCGTGGTTGGCGATCCCGATCTGGTGCCGATCTTCGAGCGCGTCGGCGTCGACCACGCGCTCAATCAGCGACTCGTGGTGGCCGAGGAGATCGTGCGCTTCACGCATGATCCTCGCACGCGGGGCTTTGCGATGTTGGAGAACGATCGCGTCGAGGTGCTCGAGCTCGAGGTGCGTGCTGAGAGCGCCCTGATCGGGCGGCCGTTCCGGGAGCGTCCGCTGGAAGGCGCGATCGTCGGCGCAATCGTCCGCGGCAGCAACGTGCTGTATCCACGCGGCGACGACAGCCTGCAGGCGGGTGATTCCGCCATCATCGTCGCCGAGGCCGTCCGCGTCCCGGCGCTCGAGAACGCCCTGTGACCGCACCTACCCGCCGTCAGACGCGCGGCGTCGTCGACCTCGGCGCCGTCGGCAGCCTGATCTTCCGCATCATCCGATGGCTCAGTCTGACGCTTGTCGCGCCGATCGTCGTGGCGCTGATCTACGGCGAGTCGATTCTGCCGTTCTTGGTGGCGCTCGTCGGCGGCTTCGCCGTCGGTTACCTCGGCGAGCGGCTCTGCGGCGGGCGGGCGAACGACGTAGGTGTTCGCGAGGCCTTCGCGGTCGTCGCGCTGACGTGGCTCGCGGCCGCCTTGCTGGGCTCGATCCCCTACATGATCGAGGGGGGTGACATCAGCAGCCCGATCGACGCCTACTTCGAGACGATGAGTGGCTTCACCACGACGGGCGCCTCCGTCATGGCCGATATCGCGAGTCATGGCGAGGCGCTGCTCTTCTGGCGCAGCCTGACACAGTGGCTCGGCGGCATGGGGATCATCGCGCTCGCCTTGGCGGTGCTCGAGCGCACCGGTCCGGGCGGCAAGGCGCTGCTCGAGCGCGAGGCGCCTGGCCCGGAGGTGGAGAAGTTGACGCCGCGTCTGCGCGACACGGCGATGCGCCTCTGGCTCGTGTACATCGTGATCTCGATCGTGTGCGCGTTGTCGCTCTGGGTGGTCGGGCTGATTGATCTGGGTCAGGGAATGAGCGCCTACAACGCGATCGTGCACACCTTCACCGCGATGTCGACCGGCGGCTTCTCACCGGAGCCGCGCTCGATCGAGCCGTTTGGCTGGATCAGTCAGATCATCCTCGTGGTGTTCATGGTGATCGCCGGTGCGAACTTCGCCCTCTGGTATCGGACCGCGCGCGGCGAGTGGCGTGCTGCACCGCGCGATGGCGAGTTTCGCGTCTATCTCGGCATCCTCGCCGGCGCCTCCGTGCTGGTCGGCATCGGGCTGCTGGCGACCACGGACATGGGGTTGCTCAGCGCCTTCGGGCAGAGCACCTTCCAAATCGTCAGCTTGATGACTACGACCGGGTACGCCTCGCAGGATTTCGCGGTCTGGACGGCATTCGCATTGCTCATCTTGTTCGCCGTGATGTTCGTGGGTGGGTGCGCCGGCTCGACTGGTGGTGCGATCAAGGTGATCCGCATCCGGCTGGCCTTTGGCGGTCTGCGGCGCGACGTGGAGACCGCTGTCCACCCCGAGGCCGTGCTGCCCGTCCGCGTGACCGGAACGCCGGTGCGCGAGAGTGCCCTGCAGGGGGCAAACGTGTTCATCGGGCTCTACCTCGCGACGTTCGCGGTCGGCGCGACACTGATTCTGCTGTTTGCCACGCTGCGCGGCGTGGAGCTCGGCGCGTTCGATGCGATGGTGGCGGCCGCCACCACCATCGGCAACGTCGGTCCGGGCGTAGGTGCCGCCGGTCCGATGGGATCCTTCGCCGGCTACCCGTGGGAGAGCAAGATCGTCATGATCCTGCTGATGTGGATCGGGCGGCTTGAGATCATTCCGATCTTCGTTCTCGCGACTCGCGCCTACTGGCGCCGCTGACGGCGGGGAGACGCGCCCGGCAGGATTCGAACCTGCGGCCTCGAGATTAGAAGTCTCTCGCTCTATCCCCTGAGCTACGGGCGCCCCTGAACGGTACCCGGCGCGGTCATATCGCGATACCACGCACACTGGCTGGGTGCGGTACCCGTACTCCGACATCCTGCGTTTGCCGTCCGTGCCGCGGCTGCTCAGCGCCGCCGTGGTCGGTCGCATGCCCGTCGGCATGGGGGCGATCGCGATCTTCCTGCTCGTGCGCGGCGCCGGCGGGTCGTATGCGACGGCGGGGCTCGCGGTGGGCGCGTCAACGGTGGCTGGCTGCGTCGGCGCTCCGATTCTCGGCCGTGTCGTGGATCGGCAGGGCCAGCCGCGCGTGCTGCTCGCGTCGATGACGTCGCAGGTCGTCGCGCTGCTGCTCTTGGCCGCACTGGCGCCCGGGGGCGGCCTCGCGCTGTTCGGGCTCTGCGCGCTGTACGGCTTCTCCAACCCACCGCTGGCCGCCGCGATGCGCGCGACGTGGGCCACCCTGATCACCGACCGGACGCTGATCACCCGCGCGTTCTCGCTCGACTCGACCGCGCAGGAAGTGATCTGGATCCTCGGTCCGGTGCTCGCCGCCACGCTGGCGGAGACCATCAGCCCGCGGCTGCCGATGGTGGTGATGGCGGCCTTCAGCGCCTTCGGAGTGATCTGGTTCGCAACGTCCCGCGAGAGCCGCAGTTGGCGCTCGCAGCACGTCGGCGAGCGCCACCTGCTCGGGCCGCTCACTGCCGGGCCGGTGCGCCGGGTGCTCTTGTCGATCCTCGGGCTTGCGTTCGCCTGGGGCGCGCTGGAACTCGCCATCCCGGCGTATGCCCAGGAAGAGGGCGTCAGCCCGGGGGGCCTGCTCTCGATCTGGGCGGTCGGCAGCGTGATCGGCGGCCTCGGCTACGCCGCGCGCACCTGGGGCGGCACCACGCAGCGCATGATGGGCGTCCTGCTGGCGCTCAACCTCGTCGGCTTTCTCGTGCTCTTCGCGGCGCAGACGCCACTGCAGCTCGCGATCCTGCTCGTGCTGACCGGTGTCGTCAACGCGCCCGTGATCGCGACGTTCTACGTGCTGATCGAGGAACTGGCGCCTGTCGGGACCGTCACCGAGGCATTCACCTGGGTCTCCACGACCTTCCTGATCGGCATCTCGGGCGGTGTCGCGCTAGCGGGGATCGTGGCCGACGCCTCGAGTCCCCGCACGGCCTGGTGGCTCGCCGTGGGCGGTGGAGTCTTTGCCGTGCTGACCGTCGCGATCCGCCACAGCGGCCTCCACGCGCCGCGAGAGCGCGCGGCAACGGAGGAGATCGGCTAGGCCGGCGAGAACTCGTGTGCGATGAGTAAGTCGATGAGCACGACGGATCCCACGCTGCTTACGCTGCAAGAGGCGGCCGACGCTGTCGGCTGCCACTACCAGACGCTGTACAAGCGCGTCCGCAGCGGCGAGTTGCCGGCCCTGGTGGCCGGCGGGTCGTATCGCATCAGCCGCGACGACCTCGACGCCTGGCTCCACGAGCGGGATGCGGCCAAGGGTGCCGTGCCCGACCGCGCCGAGCGCGACTGGCCGCGCCAGATCGAGACGCTGCTCGCGTCGCTGATCACCGGCGATGCCCGTTCTGCCCGCAACCAGTTGGACCGTCTGGGCGCCGGCGGCGTCACCGTGGCAGAGCTCTGCGATCGACTCCTCGCGCCGACGCTGGCGCGCATCGGCGAGCTCTGGCACGAGAACGAGCTTTCGATCGCCGACGAGCACCGTGCGTCCCGCATCGTGGAGACGCTGCTCGACCGCGCTACCGCAGCGCGCCCGAAGTCGGGACCCCGCATCGGTAGCGCCGTGATCGCCACCGCCGTGGGCGATCGGCATTCGATCGCCGCGCAGATGGTCGCCGCCGGTCTGCAGGCCGAGGGATTCGCCGTCCACTACCTGGGCGCCGAACTCCCCGTCGAGGAGATCGTCAACATGGCCAAGCGCGAGCAGGCCGACCTCGTGGCGCTGTCGTGCTGCGTCGCCGAACGCGGCGGGCTGACAGCGACGATCACCGCCGTGCGCGCCGCCGGCTTCCCGATCATGGTCGGTGGCAGCGGCATCGGACGTGCCGAGGCGCTTGAGCTGGGCGCGGATCGCTTCGGTGGCTCGATCGCTGAAGCCCAGCTGCTCGCGCGCGACCTCGTTCGCTCGGGCGCGTAGCCGTCAGTCGTCCGCCGAGCGGACACGGTGGATGCGCTCCGCCGTCTCCTCGCGCTGCATCAGGCGCGGCTGCCCCGTCGGCATAGCGGTGGCGAGCGCGCTGCGCATGAAGGCCTCCTGCGCAAAGACAGGCGCACTGCCGGCGACCGGCTGGCGACGTTCCCAACTCCCGTCGGCGCGCAACTCCCATGACCCACCGGTGTCCGCGAGCTCGGTATCGAGCGCGGCACCCAGCCGATCGCGCAGGGTCGCGTCGCGCAGGGGGGTGATCACCTCGATGCGGTTGTCGAGATTGCGCGGCATCATGTCGGCGCTCCCGATGTACGTCGTCGTCTCGACACCGGTCTCAAAGCGGAACACGCGTGAGTGCTCGAGGAAGCGCCCGAGGATCGAGATCACCCGGATGTTGTCCGACATGCCCGGCACGCCCGGGCGCAGGCAGCAGATGCCCCGCACGATCAGATCGACGCGAACCCCGGCCTGCGAGGCCGCGTAGAGCTCCTCAATGACCACGCTGTCGACCAACGAGTTCATCTTCATCGTGATGCGCGCGGGTGTCTCCGGTGTGTGCTCGCGGATGCAGCGGTGGATCTGCTCGACCGCCTGGCCGCGCAGATGCATCGGCGCCACCCAGATCGCGTGGAAGCCCTGCGGACGCGCGAAGCCCGTCAGCTGGTTGAACAGGTCTGCGACGTCCGCCGTGATGTCCTCATCGCACGTGAACAGGCCGTAATCGGTGTAGGCGCGAGCGGTGGAGGGGTGGTAGTTGCCGGTGCCGATGTGCACGTAGCGGCGCGTGCGCCCGCCCTCGCGCCGCACCACGAGCGCCAGCTTGCAGTGGGTCTTCAGACCGACACGGCCGTGGACGACGTGCACGCCAGCCCGCTCCAGTGCCCGCGCCCAGCGAATGTTGCGCTCCTCGTCGAAGCGCGCCGTCACCTCCACCAGCGCGACGGCCTGCTTGCCATCCTCGGCCGCCACGGCCAGCGCCGGCACGATCGGCGCGTCGCCGCTGGTGCGGTAGATCGTGTGCTTGATCGCGAGCACATCGGGATCGGCGACCGCCTGCTCGACGAAGCGCTCGACGGAATCGGTGAACGACTCGAACGGGTGGTGGACGAGGATGTCGCCCTTGCGGATCTCCGCGAACATATCGACGGGCGCACCATCCTTGGTGACGAGGCGCTCGGGCACCTGCGGCTGCCACGGCGAGAAGCGCAGGTCGGGCCGCGCCACGCGCGTCAGGACGTTGAGGCCGCTGAGGTCGAGTGGGGGACGCATCGCGAAGACCTGGCGCAGGTCGACGTCGAGCGCCTCGATCAGCATCGCGCGCATGTCCGCAGGCATCGCCTCGTCGATTTCGAGGCGCACGACGTCGCCGAAGCGCCGGCGCGACAGCTCGCGCTCGACGGCCTCGAGCAGGTCGTCGGCACCTTCCTTGATCTCGAAGTCGGCGTCGCGCGTCACGCGGAACGTGCTCGCGCCGACGATCTCCATGCCCGGGAAGAGGGCAGGGAGGCCATCGGCGATCACCTCATCGATGCGGACGAACCGCGTGGTCTCGCCGATGCGAATCAGCCGCGGCAGAACCTCGGGCACCTTGACCCGCGCGAAGCGCGTTTCGCCGGTTGAGGGATCGCGCACCGTCACGCCGACCGACAACGACAGGTTCGAGATATAGGGAAACGGCTGACCCGGCCCTACGGCGAGCGGTGTCAGCACGGGATAGAGCTGCTCGTCGAACACGGTCGCGATCTCCGCACGCTCGTCGGGCTCCAGTTCGGTCACGGACACGACCTGGATGCCCTCGCGCGCCAGCGCGGGCAGCAGATCGCCGTGCAGCAGATCCTCCAGCTTGATCAGCATGCCGCGATGCCGCTCGGCGATCTCGTCAAGCGTGTCTTGCGGCGGCGTACCGTCGCTTGGCACGGTGCCCTGCACGACATGGTCGATCAGACCGGCCACGCGCACCATGAAGAACTCGTCGAGATT
>CAINDT010000314.1 GCA_903847495.1 uncultured Actinomycetes bacterium | reverse complement strand
GGCGATGCCGGCGTGCTCGCGATGCTCGGCGACTCCACCAACGCGCAGCTGCCCGGGCGCACGCCGTCCGAGGCCACGACGATTGAGCCGCTCAACGACGTCATCGACGAGGCGCCCGGCCGCATCGTCCTGACCAGCTTCTCCTCGCAGATCGATCGCATCGACCACGCGCTGCGCGCCGCCGACCGCACGCACCGCCAGGTGATGCTGCTGGGCCGCTCCATGCGCCGCAACGTCAAGATCGCCGAGCGCCTGCACGAGGTGATGCCGACGAACCTGCCGACGCTGTCGCGCCGCGACATCGCGGGCGTCAAGTCGATGGTCATCTGCACCGGCTCGCAGGCCGAGGAGTTCGCCGTACTCGGCCGCGCCTCGCGTGGCGAGCATCCCGACCTTCACATCGGCAACGGCGACACCGTCGTCTACGCCTCGCGTCCCGTCCCCGGGAATGAGGGCGCGGTCGAGGAGATGCAGAACATGCTGCGTATGCGTGGCGCTCGCGTCGTCACGCACCATGACGCCGCGATCCACGTCTCGGGGCACGCCCGCGCCGACGAGATCAGCGAGATGATCCGCATGCTGCGCCCCAACGTCGTGATCCCCGTGCACGGCGAGGACGCCATGCTGCGCGCCCAGGCCGAGCTCGCGATCGAGAACGGCGTCAAGGCCGAGAACGTCCACGTCGGCCAGAACGGCGACGTGATCGAGATCGACGCCAACGGCGTGCGCCTCGTCGATCAGCTCGAGTCCATGGCGATTCCCGCCGGTTCCGACGGCCTGCCGCTCGGGGCGGGAGAGCCGGGCTAGCCCCCATGCAACTCGCCGACCTCGTCAGCTGGCTGGACGAGACGCTCGACGCGCGCTCGTTCAAGGACTACGGGCCCAACGGCCTGCAGGTCGTCGGTGCCGACGAAGTCACGCGCCTCGCCACCGCTGTCTCCGTCTCGCTCGAGGTCATCGAGCGCGCAATCGCAGAGGGCGCCCAGGCGCTGCTCGTGCATCACGGTCTGTTCTGGCAGGGCGACGATCCCGTCATCGGCCAGCTCGAACGTCGCCGCCTGCAGACCATCTTCGCCGGTGATCTGTCGCTGCTCGCCTACCACCTGCCCCTCGACGCGCATCCGACGCTCGGCAACAACGCGCTGCTGGCCGACCTGCTCGGCCTCGTCGACCGCGCGTCGTTCGGTGAGCACGGTGGCGTGCTGCTGGGCGTGCAGGGTGCGCTGCCCTCCCCCACACCCGTGAGTGATGTCGCAGCCGCGCTCGGTACGCAACTCGGATCGACGCCGCTCGTCCTGTCAGGCGGAGACCACCCCGTGCGCGCCGTTGGCGTCGTCTCGGGCGGTGCCGCCAAGGACATCCGCCAGGCGGCCGCGGCGGGCCTCGACGCGTTCGTCACCGGCGAGCCGCGCGAGGACTCCGCCTACGTCGCCGCCGAGCTCGGCGTGCACCTGATCGCGGCGGGCCACAACGCGACCGAGACCGTCGGCGTGCAGGCGCTCGGCGCCGCGGCGGCCGAGCAGTTCGGTATCACCACGACGTTCCTGCCCGTCGTCAATCCCGTCTAGCCGCTACCCTCGCGGCAGCATGCAGGCGCAGCACTCCTCCTCTGCCCTCTGGACGCGCAGCGGCGCGCTCTGGCGCGTGCTCGATCGCCCATTGTTCGAGACGCGCGTGCGTGAGCTCGCCAACGCGATGCTCGAGCTTGAGCGCGCGCCCGAGACGGTGCTGGCGCTCGAGCACGCCACGACCAGCGAGGCGCTCACGTTCGCCGTCGCCGCGCTGGAGGCGGGCATGACGGTGCGCCTCGGCCTCGCGCAGCAGCCGCTCGCCGCCGCGCTCGTGGCCACGCCCGTGCGCGCGGCAGCTCTCGCCCAACAGACGGGTATCGATCAGGTCGCCGTGCCCAGCGCCACGACGTCGGACGGCGGCCGCTCGCTCGAGCGTCTCGCCGCGCACGGCGTACTGCAGGCGGCGCTGCACCCCGAGGCGCTGGCCGAGCGCACGGCGGAGCGCCGCGACGACCAGCTGGCCGTGATCGGCGTCGACGGCACGGGCTTCACCCTTCAGCAGCTGCACGCCGCCATGCGGTCGTTCCAGCAGGTCCCCGACCTGCTGCGCCCGGATGAGCCCGTGCTGATCGCCATGCCGCTGACCGAGCCATGGCTGCTCGCGCTCGCGCTGGCCGCCATCGAGGCCGGTGCACCCGTCGCGCTCGGCGAGTTGAGTGACGCGCCGATGATCCGCCCAGGCGTGATCGTCGCCTCCGTGAGCGATGTCGCCGACCTGCCCGAGCCGGGTGCCAGCGGGCCGCGTTTCCTGGCCGGCCTCGCGCGTCGCCTCGGCCGCAACAGCTCTGCCCCGCCGGCCCGCTGCCTGGTTGTGCCCGACGGTTTCGTCGACGCCGACCTCTGCGGTCAGCTGCACCTCAGCGGCACGGCCGTCCTGCACGCGATCGCCGATCCGCGCCTGATCGTCCCGGCCGCCCTCAACCAGCCGCACCGCCACCGCCTCGACGCGTACGGCTTGCCGCTGCCCGAGCACACGGTGACGATCGAGGACGACCGTCTCGTGGTGCGCGGACCGGCAGGTATCGCGACCGGACCACTCGGCACCGAGACGGCGATCGGCGCGCGCATCGACGCCGACGGCTTCGTCGTGCCCGCCCACGACTGATCGCCGATCAGAGGCCGAGCAGTTCCCGGAAACCCGCCTCGTCGAGGATCGGCACGCCCGCCTTCTCGGCCTTGGCGACCTTCGAGCCTGGCGAGGCGCCGACCACGACGTACGACGTCTTCTTCGATACGGAGTCGGTCGTCTTGCCACCAAGCCGTTCGATCGCAGCCTTGGCCTCGTCGCGACTGAAGCCTTCGAGCGTGCCGGTCACGACGATCGTCTGGCCGCTCAGCGGACCGCCCCCGACCGGCAGCTCGTCCTGCGACAGCTCCAGCGTGACGCCCGCGGCCCGCAGCGCCGCGACCTCGGCCTGACGCTCCGGGTCGGCGCACCAGCCGGCGACGGCCTCGGCGATGATCGGCCCCACCCCATCGACCTCGGCGATCTCCTCCGCTCCAGCCTCGAGGAGACGCTCCATGGAGCCGAATGCGCGGGCGATCGCCTGCGCGGTGACGAGCCCGACGTGCGGAATGCCGAGGCCAAACAGCACATTGCCGAACGGCCGCGCCTTCGACGCGGCGATCGCCGCGATCGTGTTGTTGGCCGACGTCTCCTGGAAGCCCTCGAGCGGCAGCAGGTCGTCGACCGTCAGCGTGTAGAGGTCGCTCGCGCGCCGCACGAGCTCGAGCTCGTAGAGACGGTCCACCAGCTTCTCGCCGACGCCGTCGATATCCATGGCGCTTCGCGAGATGAAGTGCTTGATGCCCTCGACGTCGCGGCTGGGACAGCGCGGGTTGACGCAGAAGTGCTTGGCGTCTTCCTCGTTCTTGACGACCGGCTCGCCACAGGCGGGACAGTCGGCCGGCATCTTGAAGACCTGCTCCTTGCCGGTGCGATCCTCGAGCACGGGGCCGATCACCTGCGGGATCACGTCGCCGGCCCGCTGCACGATCACGGTGTCGCCGACGCGGATGTCCTTGCGGTTGATGTCCTCCTCGTTGTGCAGCGTGGCGTGCCGCACGACGACGCCGCCGACCTCCACGGGCTCCAGTTCCGCGAACGGGTTGAGGGCGCCGGTGCGCCCCACGTTGATCTCGATCCCGAGCAGCTTCGTGGTGCGCGTGGTCGGCGGGAACTTGAAGGCGATCGCCCAGCGCGGGTCGCGACCGACGGAGCCGAGCGCGGCCTGAAGCGCGAGGCTGTCGACCTTCACGACCGCGCCGTCGATGTCGTAGCCGAGCGCCTCACGATCGTGCTCGATCGCGTGGCAGGCCTCGCGCACGGCCTCGATGCCCGTCATCGTGGCGATCCGCGGGTTGACGGGGAACCCGCGCGCCGCAAGCCATTGCAGCGCCTCGTGGTGCGAGTGGAACTCGAT
>CAINDT010000313.1 GCA_903847495.1 uncultured Actinomycetes bacterium | reverse complement strand
TGACAGACTGGAACCAGCTCGACGGGAACGTCCATCCGAACACGACGTTGCGCGTGTCCTCCTGCGCGAAGATCGCGACGGTCGAGCCGGCCTGGTCGTAGACGAGCCAGAAGACGGCGGCCGCGACGAACAGCACCAGGAGGACCAGCACCTTGTTGCGGCTCTCCGCATTGCCCCGCTCGTCGCGCAGCGTGCGCGCGAACCAGGCGATCGGGATCAGCACGATCACGATCGTGATCAGCAACTCGATGGCATCGGCCGAGAGGTGCACGACCTTGAGGTCGAGCACGACGAGCGCCGCCAGCGCCAGGCCGGCGAGCACGACACCGATGCCGTAGCGGCGGCGCTCGCTGTGGGTCAGCGGGTTCTCCGGCGCCGCGCCGATCGGACCGAGGCCGCGGATGCCGATCGCGTACTGGACGAGCGCGACGATCATGCCCACGGCGGCCGCGCCGAACCCGAGTTCCCAGGACACCTGCTGCCCGAGGTAGCCACAGACGAGCGGTGCGAGGAAGGCGCCGAGGTTGATGCCCATGTAGTAGATCGAGAAGCCGGCGTCACGCAGCGCCGGCCGATAGTTGTAGATGCCGCCGACCATGGCGGTCATGTTGGGCTTGAGCAGTCCGGTGCCCACGATGATCAGGGCGAGCGCGGGAAACAGTCCGGCACCGCCGAAGATCGCCAGCACCACATGCCCGGCGGCGATGATCGCTCCGCCGAGAAACACGGTGCGTCGCGCGCCGAGCAGACGGTCGCCGATCCAGCCACCCGGCAGCGGCGTGAGGTATACGAGCGCGACGTAGATGGCGTAGATGCCCGCCGCCTTCGGCGCGCTGTAGCCCATGCCGCCATCGCTCGTCGGCGAGATCATGAACAGCACGAGCAACGCGCGCATGCCGTAGTACGAGAAGCGCTCCCACATCTCGGTCATGAACAAGGTCGCGAGCGCGCGCGGCTGCCCCACGAGGGTGCGGTCGAAGGGGTTGTACGGAATCGCGTTCAGCGGAGGCAGCCCTTCAGGTCACTGGCAGCAGTGAGTTCCGGCAGCGGATTCGTCTGCGTACCGGCACCCAGCACGACCGTCCGGCGCGCATCGGCGACCCAGCACCGATCGGCGCCAATCTCGACGGCGAAGCGCACCTGCACAACGGTGTTGCCGACGCCGAGCGAGACCAGACAGGTGAGACGCGGTTCGGCCCCGTCGCAGTCGACGGAGCGCAGGTCGACCAGCGGTGCCTCGTCATCCAGCACGGTCGTGATCGACGCTGCGAGCGAGCGCTCCGCGTCTGCGTTCACCCCATCGCCGTAGGCACCACAGGCCGCAAGGGTCACGGCGCCGACCGCCAGCGCGGCCACGAGCAGGATGGGCGGACGGCGCATGGCGCGAGGATACTCCGGCGGCAACCGTGACCACGCGCGGAACGACCGCTAGGATGCGTGCGCACGCGACGACGAGGACTCCTGATGGCCGACAAAGCGAAGACCCCGCCCCCGCCGAAGAAGGCGCCGCAGAAGAAGGCTGGTGACGCCAAGCGCAGCCCGTGGCCGATCATCATCATCGTCGCGGTCGTCGCAGTGATCGCCGCTGGTGGATTGATCTTCCTGTCCCAGCGCAGCGGCGACGCCGACTCCGGCGCTTCGAATGCGGCCGACGTCGAGGCTGGCAAGCTGAAGGACGTCAAGCAGGTCACGGAGTTCTTCGCCGGTGTCCCGCAGAACGGCAACACGCTCGGCGATCCCGCCGCCCCCGTCACGATCACCGAGTTCGCCGACCTCCGCTGTCCGGTCTGCAAGACCTTCGCGCTCGAGACCGGGAATCAGATGATCGGCACCTTCGTCAAGCCCGGCAAGGCCAAGTACGTGTTCCGCATCTGGCCGATCCTCGGACCCGACTCCGTCAGCGCCACCCAGTGTGCAATCGCCGCCCAGCAGCAGAACAAGCTGTTCGAGTACCAGGACCTCTGGTACCACAACCAGGGCGATGAGGCGGTCGAGTATGCGACGCCGGCGTTCTGCGACGGCATCGCCAAGGCGCTCGGCCTGAACATGGAGCAGTTCCAGAAGGACCGCCAGGACGAGGCCCTGTGGACGCCCGAGGTGCAGGACGTGCAGGTCATCGCGGCCCAGGAGAACTTCGGCGGCACGCCGTCGTTCATCGTCGAGGGCCCCAACGGCACGCAGGTCCTGACCGGCTCGCTGCCCGACATCGCCGCGATCACCGAGGCCGTCAAGGCGGTGCAGTAGCCGGGTGGAGCCCCGCCCCGTCGAGACGGTCGCCGAGTCGCCGAGCGAGCTCTGGCGCCGTATCGGCGGCGCGCTGAGCACGATCGGCGGAGGTATCGTCGAGGGCGAGGTGCAGCAGGTCACCACCGCGTCTTCGGGGCACCTGTACTTCACCCTCACGGACGGCGAGGCGACGATCCGCTGCATCATGTGGCGTTCGGCCGCGGCGGGCCTCGTCGAGCCGCCCGTGCAGGGCCGCCTGATCCAGGCGCGCTACACCAAGGTCGACCACTACGCCAAGAACGG
>CAINDT010000312.1 GCA_903847495.1 uncultured Actinomycetes bacterium | reverse complement strand
CGACCCATCGGTGTGGAGGGTGATCGTGACCTCGGTGCAGAACCCGGCGAGCGCCTCGTCAACCGCGTTGTCGAGCACCTCCCAGACGAGGTGGTGCAGACCGCGCGTCCCCGTCGAGCCGATGTACATGCCGGGACGCCGCCGAACCGCTTCGAGACCCTCGAGAACGGTGATGTTGTCGGCGCCGTAGGACTCGCTCAAAGGGCTCTTTCGGTCGGTGTCACCGGGTGGTGAACGCAGTCCCAACACTACCAGAGCAATCCCCCGGAATTGCTGATTCCTACGGGGTTTTCGGGCGTGAGAGCGAGGTCGCGATGGCGCGGTTGAGTACCGCCTTCAGACGGGGGTCCGTGGTGGTCGCCGTGAGCTCGTCGGCACGTGCCTGCGCGGCCGGCTGAATCTCGATCGGCGGATGCTCCACAGCCACCGGAGCGACGCTGATCGGCCCGATCTCGACCTTCATCGCAGGGGGGCTGTCGCCCGCCATCCGCTCCGCGAGCTTGCGCAGGATCGTGCGCTCCTCGAGTGTCAGCGCATGCACCCAGGAGGCGTCGGCGGCGTGCACGATCAGGGTGCCATCGCGACTGATGCGGGCGGGCTGCGCGACACGCGCCAGTCCCTCCCCCACCACCTCCGACCACACGTCGGCGATGCGCCGCACCGGGCCGAGGTCGCCCGGCATCGAGCCGGCGATCTCGCTGCCGATCGAGGACGGCATGCGCAGCGCACTCTGGGGGTCGCGTCGGCGATTGGCACTCATACCAGCACCTCGAGGGCGTGCACGAGGTCGGCGAGGTCATCCACGCCGTCGGCCCCGGTCGCGGTGAGGATGACCTGCCCATGCTGGCGGCCGAGCTCCACGAGTCGCGTGCGGCGATCGCGGTCGAGCTCGGACAGGACGTCGTCGAGCAGGAGCAGCGGCGGCTCACCCCGCGTCTCGCTGATCAGGGCGGCCTGCGCGAGCAGGAAGGCGAGCACGAGCGTGCGCTGCTCGCCCTGGGAGGCGCTGCGGCGCGCGTCGCGGCCGCCGAGCTCTACGACGAGGTCATCGAGGTGCGGGCCGACGCCGGTCGTCTGGCGCTCGATGTCGCTCCGTCGACGCTCGCGCAACGCAGCGAGGAGTGCGGCGCCGTCACCGGGCAACGACGGCTCGTAGCGCAGCCCGCCGCCGTGCGGCGAGCCGAGCAGCTCGACGCGCTCCTCGAAGAACGGTGCCAGCCGCTCGACCAGACGCTCCCGCGCCTCAGAGATGAGCGCGCCGTGGTCCGCCAGTTGCCGGTCCCAGGGATCGAGTTCGTCCTCGGTGCCCTCGCGGCGGCGCACGCGGCGCAATACCGCGTTGCGCTGCTCCATCGTCTGCCGATACGCGCGCTCGTGCTCCTCGAAGCGCGGCCAGGCGCCCTCGATCGCCCGGTCCATCGCGACGCGGCGCACGCTCGGGCCGCGCTTGACGAGGTCGAGCACATCCGGGATGAACACGACGGACGCCCAGCGCTCGCGCAGCGTGCGCCCGTCGACCTGGACACCGTCGAGCTCCAAGGTGCGCGCGCCCTTCGTCAGTCGGACGCGCGTGGTCGTGGAGGCGCCCCCGGCCTCGCCCTCGACGCGGACGCCGAGCTCGTCGGCGCCATCGCGGATCATGCGGCTATCGGCCGTCGGGCGCAGGCCCGTGCCGCTTGTGCCGAGGTGCACGGCCTCGAGCAGCGACGTCTTCCCCGAACCGTTCGGGCCGACGATCGCGGTGACCCCGGCGACCGGCCGCAGCTCGCCGGCCGTATGGCAGCGGAGGTCGGCGACCCGGAGCAGGTCGACGCGCATCGGCTCAGATGCGGATCGGCATGATCACGTACCAGAACGCGCCGTCCACGCTCTCGAGCAGCGCCGGTCGCAGCGAGGAGATCAGGCTCAGCTTCACCTCGTCGCCCGGGACGCTCTCGATGCCGTCGCGGAGGAACTCGTGGTTGAAGCCAATCTCGATCGTCTCGGTGCCCGTAGCCGCAACCGGG
>CAINDT010000311.1 GCA_903847495.1 uncultured Actinomycetes bacterium | reverse complement strand
TCGTCCGCTATCGGCTATCGCGCAGCGCGCGCGTGCGCATGACGTTCGTGCTCGAGAGGAACCCCAAGCAGCGGTACGTCTACACGATCCCCGCCGGGCGCGCAGGCGCCGACGCCGGCGCCAACCGCGTCCACCTCAGTGTCCGCGTCAAGGGGCGCAACGTGCGCCCGGGCCGCTGGCTGATGACCGTCGAGGCGATCGGCGAGAACAACCAGCGGGCGGTTGCCAAGCGCAGCGTGACAGTGCGTCCCACGCGCTGACTCAGGGTCGCGGCAGAAGCGGCGCCTTCACCGCGCGCCACCGAGCGAGCAGCGTCTCGCGCAGATACGCGATCGCCTCCGGATTCGACGCGACCGACAGCGGCGCCGGCAGGCCGAGCCGCAACGCGTCGTACCTCGAGTGCACCGTCGGGAACGTCTTCCGCACGACGCCCTTCGGGAGCATCCCGGGCGGGAGGTAGACGGAGCCAGGCGGAGCCGGACACGCCCGGGGGCAGGCTTGCATCAGCTGGCTGTAGACGGGCACGGTGCCGTCCGTACGCAGCCGACCCGTTGGCGAGGCGTCGGGCGGCGTCGTCGCGTCGCCACACGAGCGGCCACAGTAGTCGCCCGCCATCAGCGTGACCTTGACGCCATCGAGCACTCCGACCTGGCTCTCGTCCCAACCCGTCGGATTGGCCTTCGCATGCGCGGCGGTTTCGAGAACGTGGATGGAACCGGCGCCGCCGTCACGCTCGTAGGGAACCAGACCCTTGCCGGCGCTCGCGAACTGCTTGCCCCACGCCGATGCCACGAGCCGGAAGTACGTCCTCGGATCGCCGGCGATGTCGTACGTCGGCGAGCCAAGATGCGGCGAATTGATCGTGATCAGCGACGGAATCCGAACGTCAGCACGCTGCGCAGCCGTGGCGTAGGAGAAGCCGGGCGCGAAGGCACCAGCAGCCGGTCGCTCCTTGAGCGCGGCGATGGTGGCGCGGGCCACCAGGCCGCCGTAGCTGTAGCCGATGAGATCGAACGTACGGTACCCGTACGTCGCATGCAGATAGCCGAGCAGACCGAGCACGGCCTGCCCCGCCTGCGTCGGGTACCCCGAGGTGTTCCACTGCACGGCAAGCGGCGGCTGCGGAGGACAGCCCGTACGGCGATCCGTGCTCGTGGACGCATTGCCGTACCCCGGTGCGGTGAACACCGGCAGCCCTGAATCGACCAGCTCCTGGATGTACGACGGTCGGCCGTCATCGCATGAGGCCCACGGCGTCGTAAAGGGATGGGTGCTCCCGCCACCCTCGATCACGATCACCGCGCGGCCACCCGTCGCTGCCGCGAGCGCGCTTGACGACGCCGAGGCACCGGCCACACCGATCGCACCGGCTATCGCGACGGCGCCCAGCACGGTGAGCGCACCGAGGAAGAGGAACCGGATTGGTCGTCTCACTGCGTCGTGCCGCATTGGTCTACGCCTCGAGATGCGCCGGGAAGCCGTCGGCGCGCAGATCGGTCTGACAGGCGTCCTCGAGCAGCTTGACGATCATCGGGCTCTCGGCGTCGCCGCCGTACTGCGCCTTGCCGCGGATGTACGTCTGACGCACGAGGCTCGCGAGCTCGACGGGCACGTTGTACTCGCGGCTCATCTGGTCGATGAAGCCGAGGTCCTTGAGGGCGAGATCGAAGTTGAAGTCGATCTGGTACGAGCCGTTGAGGACCAGCTGGCCCTCGGTCTCGTGCACGAACGAGTTGCCGCTCGAGGCCTGGATGACCTCCCACGCGGTCTTGAGATCGAGGCCGCCCTTCTTGGCGAGCATCAGCGCCTCGCCATCGGCGACGAGGTGGATGAAGGCGAGCATGTTCGTGATCGCCTTGATCTTCGAAGCCTGGCCGACGACACCAACATGGAAGGTGCGGTTGCCGATCACCTGGAACAGCTCCATGTGGCGCTGCACGACTTCCTCGGGCCCGCCCATGATGACGGTGATCTCGCCGCTCTTGGCGAGATGCACGCCACCGGTGACGGGCGCCTCGATAGCGCGAATACCGGCCGCCTCGGCGCGCTCGCCAAGGTCGACGACGAGGTCGTAGTCGTTCGTCGAGTTATCGATCCAGGTGGAGCCCTGTGGCATCGCCGGAATGATCTCGGCGAAGACTGCCTCGATCGCCTTCGTCGACGGCAGGCACGTAAAGGCCGCATCAACGCCACTGACGGCATCTGCCGCACTGCTTGCCCACCGGGCACCGGCGGCGACGAGCGCCTTGCCGGATTCCTCGTTGAGGTCGAAGACGGCGACATCATGGCCCGCCTTCA
The DNA here is from genome assembly GCA_903847495.1 of uncultured Actinomycetes bacterium. Taxonomy (GTDB): domain Bacteria; phylum Actinomycetota; class Thermoleophilia; order Gaiellales; family F1-60-MAGs149; genus F1-60-MAGs149. Next base: position 510 of record CAINDT010000311.1, on the reverse strand, counting down.
CGAGGTTCATGGCGATGTGCTCGCCGAGGTTGCCGAGGCCGATGTAGGCGAGCTTCACGGGTAGTGCTCCTCTTCGAGTTCTCCGTAGATGGGGTTGAGGTGCAGGTCCGCGCCGGTGTACGGATGGGCGCGCGCGACCTCTTCGTCGAGCTCAACGCCGAGACCGGGCTCCGTCGGGATGATGATGTGCCCGTCCTCGAAGCCCATCTTCGTCTTGAGGATCTCAGCGTGGAAGCCGCCCCAGTCGCGGATGCTCTCGATGATCAGGAAGTTCGGCGAGCACGCGGCGATCTGCACGTTAGCCGCGCCGACGAGCGGGCCGCAGTAGAGATGTGGCGCGATCTGCGCGTAGTGCGTCTCGGCCATGCCGGCGATCTTCTTCGCCTCGAGGATGCCGCCGACGCGACCGAGGTTCATCTGCAGGATCGACGCCGCGTTGTTGCGCAGGACGCGCGCGAACTCGTACTTCGTCGTGAGGCGCTCGCCCGTGGCGATCGGAATCGACGTGGC
>CAINDT010000310.1 GCA_903847495.1 uncultured Actinomycetes bacterium | reverse complement strand
GGTGGCAATTTCGGCGGGGCGGCGGGCGAGTCCGTCGACGGTGGCGCGAAGCTCTCCGAGTCCGGCCTCGCCTATCTCCGCCAGCATGGCTCGATGCGCGTGATCCCGGTGCTGACGTTCAAGGGCGGCACGCGCTTCAACGAGAAGATGCCGAAGGGCTTCTCGTTGACGATGTTGAGCGCCCGCGACTGGCTTCAGCGTGCGATCCGCACGTTGTCCGTCGGCGGCCGTCCGCGCCTCGACCTCAACTTGCTGCTCGACGACGTAGCACGGGGCGAGATCTCGCACCGCGAGGCGGCGCGCCGCATCGACCGCCAGATCATCCCGCGTCGTCTCGCGGCGCGCGCGAAGGTCAACGCTCTGCCCGTGCCGCCGTCCTCGCTGCGCCGCGTGGTGGCGCTGCTCGAGCGCTCGTTCGACCAGTCGCTCGCGGCAAATCGCGCGTACATCCGCTGGCTCAAGTCGGGACAGGCGTCCGACCCGATCGGCTGGCGCTACTCGCTCAAGGCGACGGCCACGAAGAAGCAGCTGATCGAGCTCCTCAACCGGCTCGGCGCTCGGTATGGCCTGCGCGTGCCGCCTGCCACCGGTCTCTGGCCGTAGGCGCGCAGGCGCGACATGATCTGCGTATGCGGATTCGCTCGCTCGACCACATCGTCTTGACCTGCGCCGACCCCGAGGCGACCGTCGCCTTCTACGAGCGCGTCGGCATGCAGCGCGAAGAGTTTGGCGCCGGCCGGCTCGCGCTGCGCTTCGGCGACCAGAAGATCAATCTCCACCAGGCCGGGGCAGAGTTCCAGCCGCATGCCGCCACGCCGCTGCCAGGGACTGGCGATCTCTGCCTGCTCGTCGATGGCCCGATCGAGGCAGTCGTCGGGCACCTCGGCGAGGTTGGCATCGCGATCGAGGAGGGCCCGGTCGATCGCACCGGGGCCGTCGGTCCGTTGCGGTCGGTCTACGTGCGCGATCCCGACGGCAATCTCGTGGAGTTTGCCGAGCAGGTTTGAGGCGCCGATCGCCTGCCTGATCGAGATGCTACATTCATGTACATGACTGACACCGTGGGCGTGGCCGAGCTCCGCCAGAACCTCAGCGTGTACCTGCGCCGCATCGAGAAGGGCGAGCGCCTGATCGTGACCGATCGCAACCGTCCTGTTGCGGAGATCGGGCCGGTCGGGCACGACGGGTCGTCCGTCGATCGCCTCGTCGCCGAGGGGCGCGCGATTCCGGCGCGCGGTCGTCGAAGGTTTCATCCGCTCGTCCTGGACGTCCCGAGGAACGCGTTGAGCGACGCGGTCATCGAACTACGAGGCGATCGCTGATGGCTATCGCGTACGTCGATTCCTCCGCCATCTCGAAGCTGATCCACGAAGAGGATGGCAGCGAGGAGCTCGACAACTACCTCGCCGAATGTGTTGTGGTTTCCTCCGACCTCACGCTCACCGAGGTCGTGCGCGGTGTCCGTCGGGTGGCTGAGGACACGGGAGCGGATCTCGGTGATCTGCTGGAGCACACGATGGTGACGATGGAGCACATGACGCTCATCAACGCCAGCACCCGGATCTTCGCCGAGGCCGGGGCGCTGCCCGGTGGATACCTGCGGTCGCTGGATGCCGTGCACGTGGCGACGGCCGCCGTTCTTGGCGATGTCGATGTCTTCGTCACGTACGACGAGCGTCAGGCGGCAGCCGCACGCCTCGCCGGGTTCCGCACGATTTCGCCGGGCGCCTAACCCAGCTCGACGCGGTAGCGCGCGCTCGTCTCGCCGGCGACTGTCTCTTCGGTCGCGCCGTCGAGCAGCTCCGCCAGCACGAGCTCGTTGTCGACAAGGCGGAAGACCGCGTGCTCGGTGATCACGACCTTCACGACGCCCGAGGCGGTGAGGGGGAGGGTGCACGCAGGCACGAGCTTCGGCTCGCCCTCGGGTGTTGTGGCCGTCATCGTGACGATCACGCGCTTGGCGCCGGTCACGAGGTCCATCGCGCCGCCGACGCCGAGCGCTTTGCCGCCCGGGATCATCCAGT
>CAINDT010000309.1 GCA_903847495.1 uncultured Actinomycetes bacterium | reverse complement strand
TGCCGTCGGCGGTGACGGTGATGCCCCCGCGGTGACGGTGATGCCCCCGCGGTGACGGTGATGCCCCCGCGGTGACGGTGATGCCTCCGCGGTGACGGTGATGCCCCCGCGGTGACGGTGATGCCCCCCGCAGCGGCCTCGGCCCAATGCTCGCGATAGGCGTCCGCGCATCGACGACGCGAAGGCCTTGAGGTGGCTCGGTGGGGTGACGTCTTCAGGGGAGCCGTGCTGCGCACGTCTCGCTGAAGAGTGACCCTTGCATTGCCGGGCGCCTGCGGCGGCGGCAATGTTCAGAACGACCGATTCACCTCGAGGCCATCCCGTCGTCGGTCGCGATCAGCTCCGCGCGTATTCGGCGTCGTCGGCGCTGTCGCCGTCGGACTGGCTGGCCTCATCGGCAGTCGCCGGCGCGATCGCGCTCAGCGTGATGCCGTCGGCGGTGACGGTGATGCCTCCGACGGTGGCCTCGGCCCAATGGTCGCGGTACGCGTCGGCGGCGAGGATCGCGGCGTCGATGCGGATCACGATGCCGTCCTCGCTGTGCTCGATCGTCGCGGGGATCGTCTGGGCGCGACCCTTGCCGCGGCCGCGGCCGCCGCGGCGCCCACGGCGGCGGCGCTTCGGAGCGCCGTCCTCATCGGTCTCGGCAGCATCATCGGTTGACGTCTCGGCATCCGCTGCGACCTCGGCCTTCGGCGCCCGGGGCGTGCGTGGCTTGGCGGCGGCGCGGGGTGCGGCCGCGGCGCGCGGCGCGCGGGCGGTGGTCGGCGCGGGAGACTCGTCCGGGCGGAGCAGCCCCTGCTTGCGGCGGAAGTCCGCGATCTGCGCCGGCGTGACGCCGAGCTGATGGGCGATCCAGATGTCGGTGACGCCCTCGGCGACCCACGTGCGGATCTGATTCAGCTGGGGCTTGAGAGACGGAGCGCGAGCCATTGGTCGGAAGCGTACTCCGCCCGGGCGCTCGACCCCGTCAGGCGCCGAAGGCGGAGCGCAGCGAGCGGAGGGTGAGATAGATGAACGTGCCGGCGATCAGCGACAGCACGAGCACGATCAGGAGGAAGCGGATGCGCGCCCAGCGGCGCTCCTTGACGCGCACCGCGGTGCCCTCGCGCTCGGCGCGCGCCAGCGCGAGCTCGGTCAGGAGCTCGATCTCCAGCTCGCGATCGAGGGGGTCCGGCGGCAGGGGCGGGGTGCTCACGCCCACACGGTAGCGACCTCGCTCACAACCGGCCGTTCGCGAGGAAAACCTCGGATAGAGTGGAAACGGTAGCCCTATGCGTCACCATCGCTTTCCCCTCACCATCATCCTCACGCTCGTCGCGCTGTTCGCGCTGGCTGGCACCGCCGCTGCGCAGGACACCACCGCGACGCCGGTCGCCACGCCGGGCATCGCTCCGGCCGGTTCCACCGTCGCGGGTGTCGACATCTCCGGGCAGGACGCGACCACGGCCCTGGCCACGGTGACGAACGTCTACAACGCCCCGATCGTGATCCGCATCGGCGAGCGCGTCTTCAAGATCTCCAATGCGCAGATCGCCGCCACGGCCGACATCCAGACCGCGGTCAACGAGGCCGTCAACCGCACGGCGGCGGGCAACACGCCGGTGACGATCGATTACAACGAGACGAAGGTGCAGACCGCCGTCGATCGGGTGATCCGGATGGCCAGCACGAAGGGCAGCGAGGCGAAGTGGCTGTTCAAGCGCACCAAGCCGGTGCTCAAGCTCGGCAAGGCGGGCAACGCGCCCGACCGTGCGGTGATCGTCGAGCAGGTCAAGCGCGCCACCGCGATCTTCTCGCTGCGTGCGGAGCAGGAGGTCGTGCCGCTGGTGCCCGTGCAGTCCGAGGCGACCCTCGAGAAGCTCGGCTACGTGATCGTCGTGTCGAAGCCGTCGCGCATGCTCGCGCTGTACGCACCGGTCAAGGGCAAGGCGAAGGTCGTGCGCAAGTACCGCGTCGCCGTGGGTGCGCCGTCGTTCCCGACGCCCGCCGGGCACTTCACGATCGTCTCGATGCAGAAGAACCCGTGGTGGTATCCGCCGGCCTCTGATTGGGCCAAGGACGCCGAGCCGGTGCCGCCGGGCCCCGGTAACCCGCTTGGCACCCGTTGGATGGGTCTCGATCGCGAGGATGTCGGCATCCACGGCACCCCGGATTCGGGGTCGATCGGCGGCTACGCGTCGCACGGTTGCATCCGCATGCTGATCAGCCAGGCCGAGGCGCTCTTCAGCCGCGTCGACGTCGGCACTCCCGTCATCATCTACTAGCCGACGCGGTCGGCCGTAGACTGCGCGGTGGTGAAGCGCCTCGTTGTCATCGCAGTCGCCGTCGTGCTGCTCGCGCTCGGCATCGTCCTGGCCCGCGCCGTGATGAACTCGACGGATTCGCGCGCGTTCCCGTCCGAAGTCGCCTCGGGCGCGCTGCCGCAGGCGCCGGCCTTCGACCTGCCGAATCTCGACGGGTCGGGGACGACGTCGCTGGCGGCGCTCCGCGGGCAGGTCGTCGTGCTCAACTTCTGGGCCTCGTGGTGCGATCCGTGCAAGGACGAGGCGCCGATTCTCGAGGACTTCTGGCAGACGGAGGCGCAGCCGCAGGGCATCGCGATGGTCGGTATCGACACGCAGGACCTCAGCGACGATGCGCGCGCCTTCGCAAAGACGTACGGACTGACGTACCCGCTGGTCCATGACGCCGGTGGCGCGATCGGGCGAGCCTACGGGGTCGGTGCGTTCCCGGAGACGTTCGTGCTCGACGCGCAGGGGCGCGCGGTGGCGTGGTTCCCGGGCGCGGTCACGGCCAAGACGCTGCGCGAGGCGATCGCGAAGGCGAGCGGCGCATGATCCGTCGCTGCATCATCGTTGTCGTCCTGCTGCTCGTGCTCGTACCGGCCACAGCGTTCGCCGCCCAGCCGCAGTTCTCGATGAGCGAGATCGAGACGGAGCTGATGTGTCCGACGTGTCAGTCCCGCCTCGATCTGTCGCACGCGCCCGCGGCCGAGCAGATCCGTGCGTTCGTCCAGCGCAAGCGCGAGGCCGGCTGGACGAAGCAGCAGGTCAAGGATGCGCTCGTGCAGGACTTCGGCCCGGCGGTGCTCGCCGCGCCCCCGGCGTCCGGCTCGGGTCTTGTGGTGTGGGTCGTGCCGGCGGCGCTGGTGATCGGTGGCGTTGTCGTCGTCGTGGCGCTGACGCTCATCTGGCGCCGGCGCCGGGAGACGGTCGCAGCGGCGCCCGCCGCGATCGATCCCGCGCTCGATGACCGCGTCGACGAGGCGCTGCGTGCGCTCGGCGATGACGACTAGCGCGACGCGCTTCGGTATGCTGCCAGCGCGTAATTCGACGCGGAGGAACCACCCGTGACCTACATCATCACCGAGCCCTGTATCGACAAGAAGGACAAGTCCTGTGTGGACGTCTGCCCGGTCGATTGCATCCACGAGTCGGGGCGCATGCTGGTGATCGATAGCGAGGAGTGCATCGACTGCGGCGCCTGCGAGCCCGAGTGCCCGGTCGAGGCGATCTTCCCCGAGGACGCCGTCCCGGTGAAGTGGGAAGGCTTCGTGAAGATCAACTACGCCTACTCCGAGGGCGCCGACGCCGTCGAGAAGCTGGTCGAGGAGCGCGTCGCCGCGTTCCCGCCCGAGCACCTGTAAGGATCGCTCGCCGGGGCGCGACGTAACCCCGTGGCCCTCGCACTCATCCTCGGACCGGCGCACGCCGGCAAGATCAGCGAGCTCTACGCGCGCTATCTCGCGGAGCTTGCGGCCGGCCGCGCCGCCGCGCTCGTCGTCCCGAGCAGCGACGTCAAGCGTCAGACGCAGCGCGAGCTCCTTGAGCGTGCGCCCGCGATCATCGGCGCAGACGCCGTTGACTTCGACGAGCTGTTCGAGCGCATCCTCCGCCTGACCGGCGATCGTCGCCCTGTCCTGCGTGGCGGGGCCCGGCAGATCCTGCTGCGCCGGGTGCTGCCGGAGGCCGCCGAGTCGATCGGCACGCGGCTCCAGCGACTCGGCTCGGCGCTGCTCGATCCCGCGGCCGTTCGCGCGGCTGGTGATGCCGTGCTGGCCGAGCAGTACGAGCGCTGGTGGCGCGCGCTCGACGAGGAGCAGGTGATCGATCGCGGCCGCATGCGCATCGCCGTGATCGAGGCGCTGCGCACCGACGTCGCGGCCTGGCCCGCCGGCGAGGCGCTGTTCGCGCAGGGTTTCGACGATCTGAGCCCCGCGCAGGAGGAGCTGCTGCGTCTGATCGCGCAGCGTGCCGACGTCGTGCTGAGCCTCTCGTACGAGGCTGGGCGAGCGCCGTTCCAGGTCCTCACGCCGGTTGTCGGCCGTCTCGCCGAGCTCGCAGGGTCCGCGGGCCTGATCGAGTTGCCGGTCGGGTCGTTCGAGCGCCATCCCGATCTGATCGCCCTCGAGCGCCGCTTCGGCGAGCCAGCTCCCGACGCGCGCTGCCAGGCGTCCGCGACGGGTGGTGTCGCGCTGCTGGAGGCGGAGGGCGAGCGCGGCGAGGCCGAGCTTGTCGTAGCGGAGGTCGCCGCTGCGTTGCGCGCCGGCGTGCCGGGGCACCGGATCGCCGTGATCGCCCCGCGGGGCGCTGCCGATCGCCTTCGGCTGGTGCGTCAGCTGCGCGAGGCGGGACTCGAGGTCGACGCCGCGGAGCAGCGCCTGCTGGTGCGAACCCCGTTCGGACGGGCGCTGCTGGCGCTCTTGGCACTCGCGTGGGCCGATGCGCCGACAGATGCCGAGCGGCTGACGTGGCTGCGGTCGCCCTGGAGCGGCGCGCCTGCGCATCTCGTGGAGCGGATCGAGCGGCCGATGCGCCGCGCGCAGGAGACCCTCGACGAGGGCGTGGAGCGACTCGGCGAGCCGATCATGCGTGCGCTCGCACCGCCCGCCGGTGCGCGTGGTGCCGCGACGCCCGTGGCCGAGGTCATCGCCGCCGTGCGCGGGATGCTCCAGCGCGCCCACGGTCTGCGCGCGGCCGACGACTCCAACGCTCTGCGCGATGACGTGGCCGTGGCCACGGTCGTGCTGAGCGAGCTCCAACGCCTCGCCGCGGTCGAACCGGCGCCGACACGTGACGAGGTGCGCGAGCAGCTCGCGCACCTGCAGTTCCGCGGGCGTCGGGCGCGGCAAGACGCGATTCGCCTCCTCGATCCGCGGGCTGCGCGCACAATCGACGTCGCGGTTGCGATCGTCATCGGCCTCGAGGAACAGGCGCTCGGCGCCACGAGTGTCAGCGACCCCCTGGTCGAGCTGCCCGAGCAGAGCGACGTGGCGCGTCACCTCGCCTACATGGCGATCACCCGTCCACGCGAGCGGCTCGTCCTGCTGCGCCGTGTCAGCGACGATGAGGGGCGTCCGCTCGCACCGACCGCCATCTGGGAGGATCTCGTCGTCGCGGCGGGAACGCCGCCGATCGAGGCGCGACGCGGCTTCTCCGACGTCGTGTTCGAGGTCGAGCACGCGCCGACGGTGCGCGAGCGGGCTCGAAGCATCGCGGCGGTGGCCGCCACCGACGCGGACGAGGCACTGCGCCTGGCCGGGGCGGCGGGCGTCACGGGTGCGATCCGGAGGGCCCTCGCTGCGCGGCGGCAGGGGACGCGTCTCGCCGACCAGCGTCTGCTCGACGAGCTGGTCGAGAAGGATCCGTTCGGCGTCACCGAACTCGACCGTTTCGGCAAGTGCTCGAACATCTGGTTCATCGAGCGCCGTCTCAACCCGAAGCGCATCGACGAGCCGGTGGATGACCGTCTGCGGCTCGGCACGATCGCCCACAGCGTGCTCAATCGCTTCTACCGTGAGGTCCCAGGCATCCTCAATGTCACCTCGATCGGGCCCGAGCAGGCGGACGGTGCGGTTATCGAGGCACACCGGATCGTCGATGAGGAGATGGTCAAGCTGCGTCCCATCGCGGCCGGCGATCGCCTGCGGATTGATCTGATGCGTTGGGGCCTGCGTCGCGACATCGGCCGCCTCGTGCGCCGCGCCGCACTCGCCGATGCTCCGCTCGTGCCGAGCGAGTTCGAGGTGTCGTTCGGCATGCGCACGGCACAGGCGGGTCGGAAGGACGGCATCGACGTCGGTGTAGCGCGCCTCTCGGGCAAGATCGACCGCATCGACACCGATCCGATGATGACGGCGCGGGCGATCGTCGTCGACTACAAGACGAGCACGATCCCGACCGGGCCGGAGATTCGCGACAAGGGCGAATTGCAGGTGCCGCTGTATCTGCTCGCGCTGCGGGAGATCCTCGGGCGCGAGCCCGTCGGCGGTCTCTTCGTCTCGATCCGCAAGGGCGCCACGCGTGGCATCGTCGATGCCGCTGAGGGCGACGTGCTGCCGCCCGGATTGACCGGCACCGACATCGTCGACCACGAGACGTTCGAGGAGGTGCTGGAGTCGGCCCGTGCGCAGGCCGCGGTGCGCGTCGAGCGCATGCGGGCCGGCGACGTGCGCCACGACCCCTCGGATCCCGAGTTTTGCACGAAGCACTGCGACTACAGCGGTATCTGCCGGGTGCGCCCATGAGCGAGCCCGTCACGCGCCCGCCGCTCTCGCCGCCGCAGCTGGCCGCCGTCGAGGCGCCGCACGGCGTCTTCGTCGACGCCGGTGCCGGCTCCGGCAAGACCACGGTGCTCGTGGAGCGGTACCTGCGGTCGATCACCGAGCGCAACCATCTGCCGTCGCAGGTGCTCGCCGTCACCTTCACGCGTCGTGCCGCCGGCGAGTTGCGAGAGCGCATCCGTGCTCGCTTGCGCGGCGAGGGGCGCGCCGATCTGATCCCGCTGGTGGAGGGCGGGTGGATCGGCACGATCCACGCGACGTGCCAGCGGATCCTCGCGGAGTTCGCCGACCAGGCCGACGTCCCGCCGGGCCTGCGCGTCGCCGACAACGTCGAGACCGTGCTCCTGCGCGACGGTGCGTTTGATCGCGCGCTCGCCGCATCGCTCCACGACCTCGGCGACGAGGGGCTGCGGCTGGTCTCGGCCTACGGGCCGGACCGCCTGCGCGAGATCTGCACGACGCTCCTTGTCGGGGCGCGCCTGCGTGGGCGTATACCGCTGGCGCCGACGGGCAGCGGATCGGCCGCGGAGCTCGCGGCGCTGAGCCTCGAGCTGCGGGCGCAGGCCACGGAGCTCGCCGCGGCCGACGGCGACGGGGCCACCGTCGCCAAGCAGCGGCAGACGGCGAACGAGCTCCTCGCGCTGCTTGCCGGAACCGGCGAGCCCTTCGATCTCGCCGACCTCAAGGAGTTCAAGCGCGGCAGCGCCGCCTACAAGGACCTGATCGCCGAGACCGAGCTCGCGGCGCGCGACCTACTCGCGGCTGAGGTCGCCGTGCCACTGCAGACGCTGCTCGACCGGTACGCCGAGGAGTACGACCGCGCCAAGCGCGAGGCCGGAGCCGTCGACAACGAGGATCTGCAGTTGAAGGTGCGGGTGCTGCTCGAGGAACACCCCGACGTCCGCGCGACGCTCCAGGAGCGCTTCCGTGAGGTGCTGATCGACGAGTTTCAGGATACCGACAGCCTGCAGGAGTCGATCCTGCGGCTGCTGCGCGGTCCCGATACGCCGCTCCTTGCCGTCGGTGACGAGCAGCAGGCGATCTACGGCTTCCGTGGCGCGGAGGTCGAGGTGTTTCGCGGCGAGCGCGAGCGCGCGGGCCGCGAGGAGTCGATCACGGTCGTCGAGCTGCACGAGAACCGGCGCTCCGTCTCGCCGGTGCTTGATGCCATCAACGCCATCTTCGCCCGCGAGGATCGTTTCGCCCACCATCCGTTGATCCCGGTGCGCACGGCCGACGGCATTGCCGATCCGGCTGTCGAGCTGCTCGTGGGGGTGGGGGAGAAGACCGACGGCGGCCGCGTTGTCGAGGCGAGTCTGGTGGCGCGACGCCTGCGGGAGCTCGTGGACGG
>CAINDT010000308.1 GCA_903847495.1 uncultured Actinomycetes bacterium | reverse complement strand
GGGATGCGTCGGCGCGAGGCGATCCGGATGCGGCTGGGTCGGCAAACGATCGGCAAGGGGGGTTTGTTCCGGCATGCGTGACCTGTTCTATCGCATCGGTGTGCCCGCTTGGACCGTGGCGATCCTGCACACGTGTGCAACGACGGTTCGCGCAGAAGGGTCTACCCTTGCGGCATGAGCCTTTTCTCGCGATCCAAGCACGACGCGCTCGACGCGTCTCAGGCACTGCCCGGCCACCCCGACGCGGTCGTCCTGACTGACAACCATGCCGTCCTCGGCACCCCCATGCAGGGCCCCTTCCCCGAAGGCCTCGAGCAGATCGTGTTCGGCATGGGCTGCTACTGGGGCGCCGAGCGCAAGCTCTGGCAGGTCCCCGGTGTCTACACCACCGCCGTCGGCTACGCCGGTGGCTTCACGCCCAACCCGACCTACCGCGAGACGTGCACCGGCCGCACCGGCCACACCGAGGCCGTCCTCGTCGTCTTCGACCCCACGCAGGTGAGCACTGAAGACCTGCTCCGCGTCTTCTGGGAAGGGCACGACCCCACGCAGAAGAACCGCCAGGGCAACGACGTCGGCACGCAGTACCGCTCCGGTATCTACACCACGACGCCCGAACAGCTCGCGACCGCCCAGGCATCCCGGGCGATGTACCAGGACGCACTGAGCGCCGCGCACAAGGGCCAGATCGAGACCGAGATCGCCCCGCTGACGACCTTCTACTACGAGGGCGACGCCGTACACCAGCAGTACCTGCACAAGAACCCGGCTGGCTACTGCGGGCTCGGCGGCACGGGCGTCTCCTGCCCGATCGGCGTCGGCATCTCGGCCGACTAGCGATGTGACGACCGACGGTCTCGAGATCCGCCTGCAACCGCGCGGCGGTCGGGATCAAGTGATGGGCGAGCGCGACGGTGCGGTACTGATCCGCATCGCCGCCCCGCCCGTCGACGGCAAGGCCAACGCGGCGCTGATCACCTTCGTCGCCAAGACGGTCGGCGTGCCCAAGAGCGAAGTGATGATCATCCGCGGCGAGACGTCACGCAACAAGGTCATCCGCGTCGCTGGCCGAGCGGCCGACGACGTACGCGCGGCGCTGCTCGCCACCGCGTAGCCACCAATCTGGATCCGGATCCAGATTGGTCGATCTGGTGCCAAATTGGATCCGGATCCAAATTGGTCGAATTCGTGCACGTTTTTGGCGGGATCCCCGAGCTGCCGGTCAGATGCCGTGGATCCGTGCGCCCCACGCATCGGCGTGCTCGCGCAGAACGTCGAACCATGCGACGTCCGCCACCGCCTCATCGACACCGACGCGACCGCCGATCGCCACGAGCAGCGTGCCGTTGTCGATCTCAATCAGCGGCGGCTCCTCCTGCTCGATCAGCATCGCCAGCGTGACGGGGTCGAGCAACTCCAGCAGCTGCACCTCGTCGGTCTCGTTCCGCGTCTCGACGATGTACGCCGCATCGACCTCGGCCGAGCCTGTATCGAACCCGTGCCAGTCGTCGAACACGGCGTACGTGTCGCCCCACAGCGGCTGCGACGGCCCGAGGCGAAGGCGCACGCCCTCACGTCCCTCAAAACGCACGACCGCCACGCTCATCCACACCTGGTACGAGTGCTTGCCGCTACGGACCGTGTATGTGTAGTGGGCGAGGAAGCCGTTCGGGTCGCCGCCGATCGGTCCCACCATCACGGCGCTCAGCGTGCCGCCCTTATCCAGCGTCGGCGTCGTCTTCGGATTGCCCGCCCCGCCTTGAAAAAGCAGGCCGCGCTCCGTCGCCCACGGCTCGAGCACCCCGCGGATACGCCGATCCAGCGCGTGCTTCCAGGCCGAATGGATTGGGTACCAGATCAGGAAGGCCGCCACCAGAATTCCCGGGCCACTCCAGAACTGCCAACCGCGCAGAGCCCAGTCGGCGAGCGCTGCAGCGCCGAGCGCCAGGCCGATGATCACCACAACGGTGCCGATGGCGCCCGGCCGCGCACCGCGCGCGAGGAGCCCGGGTGTCCCGATCGTCTCCACCGTGATCTCCCGCTACGACGCCGGCAGGTTGAAGTTGCCCTGCGCGAGCAGCAGCCAGCGCTCCCCCGTCCAACGGAACACGGTCATCTGGGGCGCCGGCTTCGGGTTGTACATCGCGCCGTTCACGAACAGCGTCGCCGTCGCCTCCGTGCGCACCGTCACGATGCCGTTCGAACGTGCCTGTGTGAGATCGGCGAACGAGAATGCCCGCAGGTCGGGCAACGTGGCGAGGTACTGGGCGCGACTGGCGTGCGAGCCATCGGCACGCTGGATCTGGAACGCCGGCGACAGCAGGCGGGCGATCGCCGCCTTGTCCTTGGCCACGAGCAGGTTCGAGTAGGCGGTCATCAGCGCGCGCCCCGATGACGCCTTGGTGTGCAGCACCTGATCGGGCGTCTTGGCAGCGCCGAAGGCCGGCACGGCGCACAGGGCAAGGACCAGGACGGTGAGAGCGAGCGTGCGACGGATCATGCGCGGATCGTACTCCGCCGATCGAGGCCCGCAGTCTCCACTCCGCAACCGAAATCACCTTTCGTCGTGGCGCCGCGCGATCTAGGATTGCCTCACCCAACCCCAGGAGGGGAAATGCGTTCCACCCGTCTGCTGCTCATGCTTCTCGCGATCGCAGCCACCGCTCTCACGCTCGCCGCCTGCGGCTCGTCCGGCATGGACCCGAGCAAGGCGGTCGAGGAGGCCAACAAGGCCTTCGCCGACCTCGGCGTGACGATGTCGTGCCCCGACTCCGTCGAGAAGGACAAGCCCTTCACCTGCACCCTCACCGGCAAGGACGGCACCGAGGTGTCCGTCGACATGAAGGTCGCCGAGCAGGACGGCGAGAGCGCGATCGACACCGTCGACCAGGGCAAGTTCGAAGAGGCGCTCAAGAAGGCCGCCGGGCAGTAGGGTCATCCGATGGCGGTCACCGGGATTCCGGTGGCCGCCGTCACGACTCCTCTACGGAGTGGGGGGGATTCGAACCCCCGAGACGAGTCAACCCCGCCTACACGATTTCCAATCGTGCTCCTTCAACCACTCGGACACCACTCCAACGCGGAGCAGCATATCCGGCATACCTGTTCGGCTCGCCGCTTGCGTCCGAAGACCGTGGGAGGGATTCGAAAGCCGGCCCCTAGGCGCCGGAATGCCCCCAACTATTCTGGTCGGCGCCCTCGTCGCTGCTGCTCGAGCACGACGAAGCCGCGCTCGACTGAGCTGCCAGCGAGTCGGCCCTGGATGGCGTGCAGCACGCGCCGAGCACCCCCGAGACGAGTCAACCCCGCCTACACGATTTTCAATCGTGCTCCCTCAACCACGCGGGTCCAGCTTGGCACAGATCGCGAGCTGGGAGTCGTTGCCGCCGGCATGGCGATTTGGCTCGCCGGAACACCGGGTCTGCCCGGTCGAATGCCGCGGTTTCGCTACCGTTCTCAGACCCCGGGCGTATAGCTCAGCGGTAGAGCGCTCGCCTCACACGCGAGAAGTCCCTGGTTCGAACCCAGGTACGCCCACTCCCCGGGACCGTCCCCTCGCGGAAGGCCAGCCATGCGCACCGTGATCCTGATCATCGGCATCGTCCTGACGGCGGCAACGGTCCTCGCCATGATCCAGTCGATGCTGATGCCGCGCGCGTCGCGGTCGATCGTCGCGCACGCGATCACGCACGCCGTCAGCGCCGTCCTGCGGTCGCCGATTCGCCTGCTGCGCACATACCGCGCACAGGATCGGTGGCTCGCGTTCGCACCACCCGTTGCGATCCTGCTCGAACTGGCCGCGTACGTCTCCGTGCTGATCGTCTCGCTCGGACTCGTGGTCTACGGCGTCACCGACCTCAGCCTTGGCCAGGCGCTCTACCAGTCGGGCTCGACGCTCACGACGCTCGGCATCGTCGAGCCGGTCAACGTGCCGAGCGCCATCACCGTCTACATCGCGGCGTTCCTCGGCCTCGTCGTGATCGCCATCTTCATCGGG
>CAINDT010000307.1 GCA_903847495.1 uncultured Actinomycetes bacterium | reverse complement strand
GACGCGCTGCTCGATGCCGGCTTGGCCGAGTGTGGCCAGGCTGCGCAGACAGGTGCCCGGATCGGGGAAGCGGAAGGCCGACGGCTGATGCCTGCCGTCCGGATAGACGATGCGCGGTGCGGCGACGGCGACCTCGGGGTGTGCGTCGAGGTACGCGACCAGGGCGTCGATCGCCCCGGGCTCGACCGTGGCGTCGTCGTTGAGGAGGAAGTGATAGGGCGCGGCGCTGCGGGCGAGCAATCGATTGTGGTTGGCGCCGAAGCCGTCACGGAAGTCCTGCGCGACGAGGTCGACGTCGGGGAAGCGTTCGCGCACCGCGTCGCACGTGCCGTCCTCGGAGGCGTTGTCGAGCACGTGGAGCGTGTGCTCGACCGTCGGGCGTCCGGAACCCGTCAGTGCAGCCAGGGCCTCCAGCAGGAGGTCGCGGTTGCTGTGGGCGACGATGGCGACGGCGAGCTTCGCGCTCACCGCTCGAGACCCCGCTGACGCAGCTCCTCCATCGCCTGCTCGACGCGGTCGTCGGCCTCCTGGCCGGCGAGCCACTCGGCCAGCTGTCCGAGGCCCGTGCCGACCTCCATCGCCGCGCGGAAGTCGAGCAGGTCCGCAGCACGCGTCGGATCGCCGATGCAGTGGCGGATATCGCCGGCGCGGTACTTGCCCACGATTTCCGGCTCGATCGACAGGTCGAGACCGTTGGCGAGGCCGTGCGCCACATCCACCACGCTGGACGGTCGGCCCGTGCACACGTTGAGCGCCGCGCCGTCGGCGTCGGATTCGACGGCCAAGTGGAAGGCACGCGCGACGTCGGTGACGTGGACGAAGTCGCGTGTCTGCGCGCCGTCCTCGAAGGCGACCGGCGCGTGGCCGTTGAGCAGACGGCTCGCGAAGATCGCGGCGACGCCGGTGTACGGATTGCCGAGCGCCTGACGCGGGCCGTAGACGTTGAAGAGGCGCAGCGCCAGCGTGGGTACGCCGTAGGCCGCGCCGACCGACAGGCAGAGCTCCTCGTGGTCGCGCTTCGTGACGGCATAGACGCTGGTGGGGAGCAGCGGCTTGGACTCGGCAGTGCGCTCGGGCAGCAGAAGATCGCCCTCGGCGGACTCGACCTCCCAGCGGCGCTCGGCCAGCTGGCTCTCGGGACGCAGACCCGGGGCGAGGCCGTGTTCGCCGGTGCGCTCGTTGCGGTACTGGCCTTCACCGTAGATCGACATCGACGAGGCGACGACCAGACGGCGTACGCGATCGCGGCGCTCGACGAGCTGCTCGAGCATCGCGGCACACCCCACCGAGTTGACCTCGACGTAGCGGCGGATCTCGTACATCGACTGGCCGACGCCAACGGCGGCGGCGAGGTGCACGACGGCATCGGCGTCGTCCATCGCGCGCCCGAGCGACTCCTCGTCGCGGACGTCGCCGACGATCAGCTCGACGTTCGGGTCTAGGTAGTCGGGCGGGCCGCTGGGATGGACCTGCGGATCGAGGCAGTCGTACGCCCGCACCTCATGACCGGCAGCGAGCAGCCGATCCGCGAGATGCGAGCCGATGAAACCGGCTCCGCCTGTGACCAGCACGCGCATAGGCGCATGGTACGGGGCGGATGCGCTGCGTGCGCCTCTGACTCAGCGGCCACGCCGGGCAAAGGCCGTGGCCGAGCCGCTGATGGTCCAGATCGGCTCCAGCGCCTGGACGTCTGCACGCCGTTGGCCGATGATCGTGATCGCATCGCCGGAGCGCTCTGCCTTACGCGTCATGCTGATCGCGTCGAGCACCACGATCGTGCCACCGCGCCGCTGGAACTGCCGCAGCTTGGCGTAGAGGGCGTCGGTCCAGACGGGCGCGTTCGCGATGATCAGCACCTTCGTCCGTGGTGGTACGCCGCGATCCTCGATCGCCTGGTCCGTGATCGCTCCGACCTTGCGACGCGTTGCGGCACGGGCTTCTGCGGCGACGTGCCCGAGCATGGCGAGCTCGGTCTCGCTGCCGACGGGCAGCGGGCGGTCGAGCCCCAGCGGGGCCGGGGGCACATCGGGGAACCCCGAGAGATCGGCATCCGTCGGGTTGGCGGCCTGCCAGGAGTAGAGCGGCTCCATCACGAGCACCGGCGCTCCGCCGGGGATGGCGTTCGGCGTCCAGGCTTTCCAGCCACCGCCGCGGATCTCGATCGCGTAGAAGCCGGCGGGCGCGGACGGCAGCTTGGCGGCGCCGGGAGCGCCCTTCGCGCGCGCGACCACCTCGCCGGGAAACGCACGGCCGGGCCGCTGGCGAATCAGCGTCACCTCGGCGAGGAGCGTCAGCGGCTTGAGCGACTGCGTCAGCGCCACGGTCTCGACGCCCACAACCTGCGCGGGTGCGAGCTCGTTCGGCTTCACGACGGTGGGGGCGATGACGAGGTTGCCGCCGCGATCCTCGGCGGTCCAGCCGACGATGTACGACCCGGGCCCGACGGGCTTGCCGGCCTTGTCGAGCGGCAGGTTGCCGGCGTCGGCCGACCACTGGAGGGTCTTGCGCCGCTGGAACTGCAGCGCGGTCTCCCGGCGGATCAGGCGCGCCGCTCCCGACGGCTGGATCTGGTGCACCATCAGGCGAAACTTGACGGGCTCGTCCGCGCCGAGGGCGAAGCCGTACGACCCGGCCGAGCCTTCGAGGCCCGGTGAGATCCGCTGACCGGGCTTGGCGTCGGACTCGATCGTCGGCGCCGTCGCGTCGAGGATGATCGCGTCGGGGATGCGGATCGTGCGGTTCTGGCGCGCGAGGCGGATCGCAAAGCGGTACGGACCATCAGGAGCGAGCGCGCCGTCGGTCAGGCGCCCATCCCACGTCGCACGGATGCGGCGCCCCTTCTGCTTCGCGTCGGCAACCGCGATCTGCCGGTCGTCGGTGTCGAAGATCACGACGGTCGCCCGATCGGCCTTGCGCAGCCCGACGGTGAGCGTCGCCTGCCGCCGGTTGGGCTTGTACGCGTTCGGCGAGAACGTCGCACTGGTGATCGTCGGCGCGATGATCGGCGACGGCGCGCTCTTCAGCACCTGCGCCCGGAAGAAGACGACAGCCGCCCCTGCCACCAGCAGCAGCATGAGGAGAGCAGCCAGGATCCGCAGGGGTCGCTCCACGGCGCCAATCCTAGAGGGGATCGTCGTCCTCGGGTGTGGCGTCGGTGGACTGCTCGAGCAGCTTGCGGGCGGCATCCCGCAGTCCACGCAGGACCGCGAGGGCCTCCGGCCAGGCTGCATCGGGGACGATCAGGTGGTCGCGGGAGGCGGTGCCCACGAGGACGATCGGCACGTTGCGCTCTGCCAGCGCACCGCTGATGGTCGAGGCGAAGCCGACGAGGTCGGATGGGAGTTCGGCGACGAGCAGGATCACGCGCAGTCCGTCCTGACGCGTGTCGGCCGGCGGCAGCGTGTCGGCGAGCGAGGTGCGCAGGACGAATGTCGTCTCCAGGGGATCGTCGATGCGCGCGCCGAAGCCCTCGGCGAGCAGCGCCTCGGGCGATGGCGGTGCCGAGCCACGACCGTACCCGAGCAGCGAGAACTCGTGTTCGAGGATCATCGGATCGAGCGCCGCGAGGGCGTCGACGAGGAGCGATGCGTCGTGCTGCACCGCCGGAGCCTACCGGCTACGGCAGGGCGGGCAGCAACTCGGGGCGCAGCACGTCGAGGTAGCGCAGGCTGCGGAACGCCACCTCGCCGTCGCCGCGTGTCGGCTGTCCCACGCCGCGCGTCACCAGCCGGCGCAGTACCGGCTCGGGCAGGTAGCGGTAGAGGCGCTGGATGCGGTTGAGCTTCGCGTAGCCGCCGAGGTGCTCCGCGTGCAGGGCGCGGTAGCGGCTGCGTGCCTCAGCGGCCGTCAGCGTTCCCGCCAGTGCGGCGTTGACGAGGCGGCCGGCTCCGGCCCCGAAGAACACGGCGGGGCGGATGCCCTCGAGCGTGATCGGCAGCGCGTGACCGGCGGCATCGCCGGCGAACAGCACGTTGCCGTCCACCGGGGTGCGTGGCACGCACGCGATCGCGCCGCCGTGGTGCTCGCGGCCGGCGCCGAGGTCGTCGCGCTCGCGCAATCGCGTCATCGCAGGCTGCAGCGGCTCCTTGATGAACGAGCCCACGCCGGCGCGCACGTGATCGCCCGCCGCGAAGGACCAGCCGTAGCCGGAGCGCAGCAGTGACTTCTCGAGGTAGAACCCAAAGCCGTCGGCCTGGGGCGCGAGGGCCGTCGGTACGTGGTCCTCGGTGCCGATCACGAGGTGCGGGTCGCGGCCCTCGGTCGCGCCCGACGCGTCGAGCACGCGGCGCCAGCCGGAGGCGTCGATCAGCCAGTTGGCCGTCAGCCGCTCGCCGTCAGCGCCGACCACCGTGTCGCCCTCGCGGCCGGTTACACGCACGCGCTCGACACGGGCGTCGCTCTGCGCAGCGAGCAGCAGGCAGGCGCGCTCGTAGTCGATCACGCCGAAGGCCTCAGGCAGGCGTACATCCCAGCGCTCGCGGCCCACGCTGATGTGCATCAGCGAGTCCTCGAACAGGATCGCGTCCTCGATGCCGAGCCACGCCGCGATGCGCACCGGCAGGGCGCAGGCCGACGTCTGGTGCGCGCCAATCGGCGAACGATCCACGATCAGCACGTCGCGGCCGCGCAACTCGCGCGCAGCGGTGAGCCCCGCGAAGGATCCGCCGACGATCAGGACCTCGGTCATCTACGCAACGGTACGCGCTGCCGCTGCGCCGGCGCGTCGCCCGAACACGCAGACGTCGAGCAGCGAGTTGCCCATCATGCGGTTGCGTCCGTGGACGCCGCCGGTGATCTCGCCCGCCGCCCAGATGCCCGGCACCGTGGTGGCGCCGTCGGCGTCGATCACGAGGCCGCCGTTCTGGTAGTGCAGGACGGGGTAGACGGGTAGAAGTTCGGTGAGCGGATCGAGGCCGGCCTTGCGGTAGCGGCGCAGGGTGTACGGGAACGACGTCTCGGCGTCGGTGGGTGCGACGGGCGAGCAGTCGAGATGCACGGCGGGACGACCGTCGGGCGTGGTGATGCCTCGGCCCTCGGCGCACTCGCGGATGATCGCTTCGGCGACCACATCGCGCGGGGACAGCTCGTCGACGAATTGGTCGCCGTGCGCGTTCAGCAGCCGGGCGCCGTAGGCGCGCGTGGTCTCGGGCACCGCGTACCCGGCCAGCGACTCGGGCCAGGCGGCGCCGGTCGGGTGGCGCTGCAACGAGTCGTGGTCGCGCTCGGCGCACCCGGCGGCCACGGCCAGCTCGGCCACCTCGCCGGTGGCACCGTCGCCGTTGGTGGATAGCTCGCCGGTCTCGGCGGCGACGCGCTTGCAGCGGCCGCCGGCCGCCAGGATGATCGCCTGCGGTTCGAGGACTATGCGCTCGCCACGGCGATCCATCACCGCACGGCCGGGTTCGAGCTCGATCAGCGCTGCGTGGTCGAGCACCTCGATGTCGCGTGCTCCGACGGCGGTGCGCAGCGCGGTGGCGATCGCCAGGCCGGTCTGGTCGCCGACCTGCAGCAGGCGCTTGCGGGTGGCGCCGCCGCAGCGCGCCACGCGCAGCGTGCCGTCGGCCTCGCGCGTAAAGCCCACGCCGAGCTCCTCCAGCCACGCGACGGTGGCAGGACCCTCCTCGGCGAGGACCCGGGCGAGCTCCGGGTCGGCAGTGTCGTGGGAGGACCGCATCAGGTCCTCGAAGTGCAGCTCGACGGAGTCGTCGGGGCCGACGGCGGCCTGGATGCCGCCCTGGGCCTTGGCGGTATTGCACGAGGCTACGCCGAGCTTCGTCGCGATCGTCACCGACGCACCCGCGTCATGCGCGGCGATCGCGGCGGCCAGTCCGGCCCCACCGGAGCCGATCACG
>CAINDT010000306.1 GCA_903847495.1 uncultured Actinomycetes bacterium | reverse complement strand
AGGTCGCTGAGCGCATCCTCGGGAGCCGGCTTCTCCTGGAACGACGTGACGCGGCCGTCGGCATCTGTGACGACGACGCCGAAGCCCGTGATGTCCTCGACGCGCTTGACGGTGATCGTCGCGAGCGCGCCCGAGGCGCGATGGGCCGCGGCGAGTGCGGCGAGGTCGATCGTGTGCAGGCCGTCGCCGCTCGTCACGAGGAAGACGTCGTCCTCGGCGGTCAGGAACGCTTGGCACTTGCGCGTGCCGCCGGCGGTGCCGAGCAGTTCCTCCTCGATCGAGTACTCGACGGGGATGCCGTAGTCCGCGCCGTCGCCGATCGTGTCGATGATCGTCTGCGGGTGATAGTGCAGGTTCATGATCGCGCCGGTGCAGCCGGCATCGGCGATGCGGCGCAGCAGGTAGTCGACGCAGGGCCGGTTGCCGACGGGCGCGACGGGCTTGGGCAGATGCTCCGTCAGCGGTCGCAGTCGCGTACCGAGTCCGGCCGCCATGATCATCACGCGCATGCGGGCAGCCTAGCGGGACGGGCAGGACCTGGATCCGAACTGTCCCGAAGACGACCAATCTGGATCCGGATCCAAACGTGCACGAAATCGACCAATTTGGATCCGGATCCAAATTGTCCTCGGAAATGCGAAAGGACCCGGATCTCGCGATCCAGGTCCCGGTGTGGGGACGGCGGGGATCACGACAGCCGAAGCCGCCGTGATCCCCGCCGGGGTGATCGGCCTAGTGGAACTGCTCTTCCTCCGTGGACCCCTTGAGGGCCAAGGTGGAGCTGGCTCCAGCCGAAGCGATGGTGGAGATGAGATCGAAGTAGCCCGCACCGACCTCGCGCTGATGGCGCGTCGCGGTGTAGCCGTCGTCTTCCATGCCGAACTCGCTCTCCTGCAGGGCCACGTAGGCGGTCATGCCGCTCTCGGCGTAGCCCTTGGCGAGCTCGAACATCGACGCGTTGAGCGCGTGGAAGCCGGCAAGGGTGATGAACTGGAACTTGTAGCCCATCTCGCCGAGCTCGTACTGGAACTTCGCGATCTCCTCGTCGGAGAGGGCGCGCTTCCAGTTGAACGACGGCGAGCAGTTGTAGGCCAGCAGCTTGCCCGGGAACTCCGCATGGATCGCCTCGGCGAACTTGCGCGCCTCGTCGATGTCCGGGGTGCCGGTCTCGCACCAGATCAGATCGGCGTACGGCGCGTAGGCCAGGCCGCGGGCAATCGCGGAGTCGATGCCGCCGGTCACGTAGAAGTAGCCCTCCGGCGTGCGCTCGCCGGTGCAGAACTCCTTATCGCGATCGTCGACGTCCGACGTCATCAGCGTCGCTGCGAGCGCGTCGGTGCGCGCCACGATCAGCGTCGGCACATCGGCGACGTCGGCAGCGAGCCGGGCGGCCGACAGCGTGCGGACGAACTGGCTGGTCGGAATCAGCACCTTGCCGCCGAGATGGCCGCACTTCTTCTCCGACGCGAGCTGGTCCTCGAAGTGCACGCCCGAGGCGCCGGCCTCGATCATGCCCTTCATCAGCTCGTACACGTTGAGCGAGCCACCGAAGCCGGCCTCGGCATCGGCGACGATCGGCGCGAACCAGTCGATCGACTCGTCGCCCTCGGACCACGTGATCTGGTCGGCGCGCGTCAGCGCGTTGTTGAGGCGGCGGACCATCGCGGGCACCGAGTTCGCCGGATACAGCGACTGGTCGGGGTAGACATCGGCGGCGAGGTTGCCGTCGGCGGCGACCTGCCAGCCAGACAGGTAGATCGCCTTGAGGCCGGCCTTGACCATCTGCACGGCCTGGCCGCCGGTCAGGGCGCCGAGGGCGTGGACGTGGTGCTCGTTGTTGACGAGGTCCCAGAGCTTCGCGGCGCCGCGCTCGGCGAGCGTGTGCTTCTGGACGATCGAGCCACGCAGCGACACGACCTCTTCAGCGGTGTAGACGCGCTCGATGTTGTTCCAGCGCGGATCGCTGCTCCACGCCTGTTCGAGGTCAGCGATCTGCTGTGCACGGGTGGGGGAAGTGCTCAAGGGGGGTGAACCTCCGGTAACGGACGCCTGTCCGGAATGTGATTGGGGACTGTACGCGTCGAGATCCATAAGGTCGAATCGAAATCAACGGGTGTTTCGATAGATATGATTGATCACCATGGATTCGGGACAGTTAGAGGCCTTCGTTCGCGTGGCTCGCACGGGCAATCTCGGTCCCGTCGCGGCCGAGCTGTTCCTGACCCAGCCGGCATTGACCGCGAGGCTGCAGCGCCTTGAACGCGAGGTCGGCGGGCCGCTGTTCCTGCGTTCGCGCCGGGGCATGCGCCTGACCGCGGCGGGCCGTGCCTTTCTGCCGTACGCCGAGCGCACGCTCGAGACGTTCGTCGAGGGCGCGCGCCTGGTCGGCGATCTGACCGCGGCCGGCGGTGGTGCGTTGACGATCGGCGCACCGCCGGCGATCTCGACGTATCTGCTGCCCGCGTTGCTGCGCGAACTCGAGTCCGAGAACCCGCTGATCGAGCTCTCCGTCCGCGGCGGCCACTCCGACGAGGTGCTCGACATGGTCGTGCGCGACGAGGTGCAGATCGCGCTGATCCGCGAGCTATCGCATCCCGAACTCGTCACCGAGCGTGTCTTCGAGGACGAACTCGTCCTCGTGTGCGCGCGCGAGCACCGACTCGCCCAGCGTGGCACCGTGACCATCGAGCAGGTAGCGGGTGAGCGCTTCGTGCTGTTCGACCGCCGTTCATCCTTCGCGGACATCGCGCTCACGCTCTTCCAGCGCGCCCGCCTGCAGCCACGCGCCTTTCTCGAGATGGACAACTCGGAGGCGGCTGCGCAGATGGTCGCCGAAGGCCTCGGCATCTCGCTCCTGCCCCGCACCGCGATCTCCTGGGGGCTGGAGGATGGCACGCTCGTGGAACTGCATCTCCTGAACACGCCGCAGATGCGCCGCCCCGTCGCCGCGGTCTATCGCCGCGACACGCCGCTATCAGCACCCGCCGACGCGTTCCTCGCGCTGGCGCGCCGCTTGGCGAACTAGGCGCTCGCGGCGCGGTCCGCCGCTAGGCTCCGCCGTATGACGGTGCACACGCTCGACGTCGGTCTGCGCGGCACGCGCGACTACATCCAGGGATCGCAGATCCTGTCGCGCACGGGCGAGCTCGTGCAGGCGGCGTCCGACGTTCCGGTGGTGCTCGTCTCGGCCAAGTTCACCCAGATCACGGAGCAGCTCGTCCGCGTCGCGCTCGATCCCGCCGACGAGGACGCTGGCAACGAGATCGGCCGTGCGCAGTACGAGGCCGACGGCGAGCGGCAGACGGTGCGCTTCTTCGAGGTCGCCGGTCCGGCGGCCGCGCGCATCGACGACGTCGCCAAGATCACCAGCGGACTCGAGGTCGACGCGGAGCACAACGCGACCTGCAGCTTCGCCATCGCCGGGTCGTTCGAGTCGTATCTCGTCGCCGTGATCGAGTTCGTCAAGGCCGCGCACGCCACGCGCGGCGCGGAGGTCGTGGACATCTGGTTCACCGCGCTGATGGGCGCGCGCCTGCCGCTGACGGCGACGTATCCGGCCGCCGGCACGCTGCGCCTCACGCCCAAGATCGAGCGTATCGTCGACGGGCGCCTGCAGACGCTCGGCCTGGTCGAGACCGAAGGGCCCGGCGCGCCGCTGCCATTCCAGATCTGCTTCTCATGCATGGTGCGCGCGTGAGACAATCCAGCAACAACCTTGTAGGAGACGCATGACACGCGAAGAGGCACTTGCCGCGATCACGAAGGCGCTCGTCGCCACCGTCGGCTCGGTCGACGGTGACATCACCGAGGAGACGAACCTCGTCGACGACGGGATGCTCGACTCGCTCGATTCGATGACGTTCCTGTTCGAGCTCGAGAACGATCTCGGCCAGAAGCTCGAGGCCATCGACGAGACGTACGAGGACTTCCGCGTCGGGTCGATCGTCGACATCGTCGTTCAGGCGACTGCCTGACTCTCGACGCCCCTGGCGTCTCCTGAGCATCACCGACTGACCCCCACGTGCTCGCCACCTTCCAGATCCTCGTCCTGACGACGTTCCTCGCGAGCCTCGTCTACTGGGTTCTGCCGAAGGGATGGGTCGAGGGGCGGCGCGCGGTGCTCTTGGTCGTGTCGGGCGTGCTGATCTATATCTACAGCCCGGCGACGCTGTTCCTCGCGCTTGCGACCGCGCTGCTCGCGTGGCTGCTGTACGGGCTGACGAAGCGGTACCCGCGCTACGGCTGGCTGCCCTGGCTGATCGTCCTGCCGCTCGTGATCAACGCCATCACGCCGCTGGCCGACCTGATCCCGTTCCCGTCCGGCTCGCCGCGCGGCGTCCTGTTCACGTCGCTCACGACCCTCGGCATGTCGTTCTACACGTTCAAGCTCTACGCGTCGATCAAGCAGGGCCTCAAGCTCGATGCGCTCCCGTTCCGCGAGGTCCTCACGACGACGCTCTTCTATCCGGCTTTCCCGATGGGCCCGATCGACGCGTCGCAGAAGTTCGACCACGTCGCCCTCTCGCGCGATCCGGACATCCGGCGCTGGGTGATGGGCATCGGTCGGATCGGCATGGGCGCCGTCAAGGCCTACATCATCGGCGGCTGGATCAAGACGACGGCGTCGGTCTGGCTGCTCGGATCGCCGATGGATGCGATGTACGACAAGGGCTGGGACGGCCCGGTGCAGGCGCTCCTGTTCGCGTTCCTCTCGTTCGCGTACCTGTACGTCAACTTCTCCGGCTTCACGGACATCGCGATCGGCGCGGGGTGGATGTTCAACCTCGATCTGACCGAGAACTTCAAGTTCCCGCTGATCGCCCACTCGATTCAGAACTTCTGGCAGCGCTGGCACCTCTCGCTGTCGAAGTTCATCACCGCGTACATGTACAAGCCGATGGTGCGCCGCACGGGCAAGGCGGGGCTATCGCTGATCGTGACGTTCACGCTGATCGGGCTCTGGCACCGTACGTCCGTGGGCTACCTCTTCTGGGGGGTAGGTCACGGCACCGCGCTGGCGCTGACCGCCTGGTACCGCACGAAGAAGCGACCGCCCATCCCGATGCCGTACGTGGTGCGCCGGGTCGGCGGAATCGTGATCACGCTCACCTTCGTCAGCGTGATGTCGGCGATCGCGAACCAGCCGTCGAACCGTGTGCTGGCGCGGTACGTCCTGTCCTTCGTTGGAGTCCACGTGTCATGAGGAGGGTCGCCTGATGGAAGAGCGCTGGGCCGCATTCGCAAAGGTGGTGGCAGACTGGGTCACCGGGCATCAGCTCCTGATCTACGTCGTGCTGGGGATCCTCGCGTGGGTGCTGATCCTGCTCAACTACCCGCTCGACTCGCTCACCCCGATCTACGCGAACTACTAGCCGCATGTCCTCCCGCCACCGCCACCTGATCCAGCTCGGCGCCGGCCTCGTGCTGGCGCTGTCGCTGCTCGGGGTGTTCGCGCTCGTGGCGTGGTCCGACCAGCCGCGCGTACGGTACGCGTCGTTGAAGTGCATCTACCGCGAGATCTACAACTACAAGGGGCCGGTCGACGTCGTCGTCGTCGGCACGTCGCGCACTAAGTGGGGGGTCTCGCCGCAGACGGTCTCCACGGAGTACAGCAACGGCAAGGTGCCGCCGTTCGTGGTGCTCAATCTCGCGCGCAGCTGGCGCGGCACGCAGCAGATGTTCCAGGAGATCAAGGACGTCGAGAACGAGCGCGGCATCACGCAGGCGATCGTCGTCGAGTACTCGCGCGAGGGCGACGTGGTCGCCACGTCGCAGCGGTACTACGACTACTACGTGGACCACGCGGCGCTCGTGCCGGTCGAGGAGTTCAAGTCGGATCCCGAGGTCAAGCCGCGCGAGCCCGCCTACCTGAAGGCGCGCGACGTCATGGATCTCTTCCAGGAGCGCCTCGACTACGCCCTCGACCGCGTCCTGTCGGGCAAGGCCGACAAGAACGTGGAGATCCCGGTCGAGCAGCGTCCCGAGGGCTACTCGGACGGCTGTACCGGCAAGGATCGTCCGCTCAAGACGGCGGCCAACGAGGAGTGGCTCAAGAAGGTGACGCCCAAGGGCGGCACGTGGGCCGATCGCCCACCAGGCGCCTGGCCGATCGGGCGCATCAACAACGACGCGCAGCGCGAGACGATGCTCGAGATGGTGCAGTGGGCGCACGCGCGCGGGTTGGAGATCTACTTCACGCTGATGCCGCGGCTCGGCGACCCCGAACCGTCGCAGGCGTACCTCGACAAGTTCGAGGCCACGTTCGGCGAACCGCTGCTGTTCCCGCCGAAGGACGTCCTTGCGCAGCTCTACGACGGTGGCTACTCCGATCCGAACCACCTGCACGAGCCGGGGCGCGAGATCTACTCGCAGTGGCTCGGCACGCAGCTTCGGCAGTAGCAGGAGGTTCGGCGCTTGGCTGCCGAGCGCGAGCAGGCGTGCGATCGGTGCGGTGCGGTGGAATGGGCTCGGGCGGGGAGCCCACTGGCGTCGGGGTTTCAGTAGCGGGCGACGAAGCGGCCGGGGCATGTCGTGCGGGCGGTCCGCGGCAGGCGGTCGTGCAGAAGGAGCTGCTCGACGGGGCCGTAGCTGCACGGGGCAGCAGGAGAGAGCGTCACGTGGCCGGCGCCGAGCGTGCGGACGAGATGCCCTTCGGCGAGGTGGCGGAAGACGGTATCGCCCTGCGCGTGGGGCGTAATCGGATCGCCGGTGGCGGTCAGGACGATCGTCGGGATTCCGTTGGCCACGAGCGGGGCGGGCGGTGACGTCGGCGCCGGTGTGTTCGGCCACCAAGCGCACGGCAGGTCGTTCTCGAAGATGTACTCGCCGATGCGGGGCAGTTGCAGACCGAGCGCCGCGCCCGCTGCGGTCCACTGGGAGGCGCGTTCGGTCGGGGTGCCGGCGTAGTACGCGGCGTCCGCGCACTGCACGCCGAAGTACGAGGCGTAGGAGATGCCCGTGTTGAGCAGCCGCCACGTCGTCGGGTCGACGCCCTCGGCGATCCAGGCACCCTCGGCCAGGCTCGCGTAGTCACCGCGGGCGACGTTGGCGAGGTCGCGCAGCACGGTGGCACGGCCGCTGGGGGAGTAGAGCGACGAGCCGATGTAGGTGTGCAGCATCGCCTGGGTCAGGAGGCCCGTGCCGCCCTCGACGCGGATCGGGTTACGGGCGAGACGCGCGTTCAGGCGGTCGTACACGGCGCGCGCGCCCTGCGGCATGTCACGGGTGCAGGCGGGTCGCCGGCCGCACACCGCGAGCGTCTCGTCGAGCACGCTCTCGAAGCTGCGGGCTGCGCTCGCCCAGAAGCTGGTCGCGCTGAGCGACGTGTCGATGACGCCGTCGAGGATCAGTCCGCGCAGTCGCTCCGGGTATCGGCGTGCGTACGCCGCGGCGAGCTGCGTGCCGTAGGACGTGCCGTAGAGGGTCATCTGTTCGCCGCCGAGTCGCTGGCGCATCGTCTCGAGATCCTCGGCGGCCTGGGCGGTGCTCAGGTACGGCAGGAGCGTCGGGGCATCCGCCTCGGCGACGCAGCGCGTCGCAAAGCGGCGGTTGTTCGTGGTGCGGTCGAAGCGCGTCGTGCCCTCGGCGCGGCGGGCGGCGAGTACGGCCTGTGGGCAGTAGATGCCACTGCTCGCGCCGATGCCTCGCTGGTCGAAGTAGACGATGTCGTACTGCCGGATGATCGGCTCGGACCAGAGCTCGAGCAGTGCGTCGGCGTCGGTGAGTCCCGATGCGCCGGGGCCGCCGACGAGCGTGACGAGCAGGCCCTTTGAGCGCGCGATGGACGCGGGGTGGACGCCGACGATCACGTCGAGGGAAGCGGGGTTTGACGGGTTGAAGTGGTCGAGCGGCACGGTCACCGCGAGGCATCGGAACGTGCTCTCCGCGTTTGGGCAGGGGCCTGCTCCGAGCGCCGTCAGCTGCGCAGGGGTCAGGGCCGATGCGGCGCCCGGCGCGACGAGGACGGTGAGCAACAGGACAAGCGGCAGCAGGCGGCGCACGGGCGGACTCTACCCGCCGCGCACCTGCCATTGGCACCCGGCACCGCGACCTATAGCCTTCCCGCATGTCCCTGCTCTCTGCGTCGCCGAACCGCTGGCTGTCGCTGATCGGCATCTGCGCCGTGACGGCGCTGGTCTGGGTGACGGCCTCCGATATCTCGCT
>CAINDT010000305.1 GCA_903847495.1 uncultured Actinomycetes bacterium | reverse complement strand
GGTCCGCGCGAGAAGCGGACCGCCGAGCACCTGCACTAGCCGTATGTGTTCGGGACGGAGACCGTCACCGTGACAGGCGCGGAGTACACCAGCTGCGGCGTGCCGGTCGGCATGACCTGCGGCCCGAAGGGCGCGGCAGCGACGATCGTGGCCTTCGCGGTCGACCCCAGTACGGGCGGGGCCCACATGAAGATCCCCGTCGACGACAGCGTGAGATTGGCTACCGTGGCACTCCGGAGCGTCCACGTGCACGACGGGCAGTTCGACGCGACGAGCGGCGTCGTCGACTTGCCGGTGTTCGGCGAGACGCTGACCGTGCTCGTGGTGACGACCGGCACCGCGGGTGCTGAGCCGCCCTGGTTCCACGGACGCGACTTGAGCCACGCGATCGGAGGAGACGACTGGCACCCGTCTGTGTGCTGGCCGGTGTAGCTCCATTTGCCGTCGAAGTCGCTCGACTTGGTTCCGCCTCCGAGTATGCCGCCGGTGTTCTGCGACCACGGGCTCGGACTGTAGGCGGCGTTGTGCGCCGTGTAATACCCGTAGTCGTACTTGTTCTCGTACTCCGTCGCGTTGCCATCGTTGTAGTACGTGTGCTTCGAGGAACACGTCGGGGGGCTGCCGCTCGCTTCGAGCTCCCCGTCCGCGAAGAGGATCTGGAACGTGACGTGGCCGGGGTCCGAACTCGCACTCGGGGTGATCATCGCCGGCGACGTCGCCGTCGCCGGAGTCCCTGTGGCATTCAGCCACGAGTTGAAGAACGTCTTGAAGTTGGCGTAGCCGTCGAGATCGGCGTACACCGGCGAGCCCGTCGCCGCGGCCTGCCGCGAGAAGTACGCCTGGTAGGGCGCCGGGTAGACCGTCGCGGGCTGGTTGTTGAACGACGTCCACGCGTTCTTGGCGTTCCAGCGGCTGTCGTACTTGTTGATGTTGTCGCCGTCGAGGTAGTTGGTGGTCAGCATCGCCGGGGGATTGCCGTACGCCGTGGTCGAGATGCCGAAGATGCCCGGCACGGCGCTGATCGCCAGACCGCTGACGGAGTTCGGATCGGTCGACGCGGTGTACGTCGTGGTCGACTTGAACTGCCCGACCTCGTCGACGTACGTGTCACCGGGCCAGACGTCGAGGATGTTCTGCTGCCACTGGCAGTACGTCGCCGCCCGCCCGTTGCTCTCGACATCGGCGAGGCTCGCGGCCTTCAGGACACAGGGCGTGCCGAGCAGCGTGTTCTGGTTCGACAGCAGGCTGCAGTTCGCGGTCGGGTTCGCCGCCGCGCAGACGTCGGATTGGAAGTTGAACCAGTCCATCGACATCACGATCTGCTGGTACTCCAGCGTGCCGTAGTACTGCAGGAAGCCCTGCAGGTTCTGCACCGACCACGGCGAGAGCGCGACGTTATCCGTCGAGACGTAGTCGCCCTTCTTGGTGTTGGCGACCATGATCTGCCACGCCGATTGCGTGCTGCTCGTCGAGTTGAAGAGCGCCTGGTTGATGATCGCGTTGCAGGTGTTCATCATCCCCGAAGGCGTCGCGGTTGAGCCGCCGATGCCACCGAAGACCGCCTGCCAGCTGAGGCTGTTGATGGAGACGGCGTAGTTGGGGTTGCCCGGATTGGCGTTCGCGTTGGCGACGGCGCCCTGATACGACGCCCACTGCGTGGAGATCGCGGACTCGCAGGACTGGACATTGCTGAGCGACGTCTCGAGCGAGAGCGCATCGACCGACTGCTGCAGCTGGGAGATCTGCTGCGAGATGCACGTCAGCTGCGCGTTGATCGACGCGAGCGACGCGGCCAGGTCGGCGTCGGTGGGGCCCGACTCGCCGAACAGCATGCCGGCGACGCCTTCGACCAGCGTGTACGGATCGGCATCCGCGAACGCCGTGAGCAGGGCGTCAGACGCCAGCAGGCCGTAGTTGACGACCGTGCTCTCCGGCGTCGGGCCTTCCGCCGGCAGGACGTTCGCCGGGCACGGTGCGGAGGACGACGCCCGCGTCGTGGTCCCCGTGGACGCGTAACGAGGATGCTGGTCGGCACGCGCTCCGCGGAAGCTGGGGAACGCGCGCCTGTCGTGGAGCCGGACGACGAGCTCGGCGATCGCGGCGTCGTAGCCGCCGAGGGCATGAGCGCGCCGCAGGAGCGTGGCGCCGCGCAGCGTCCGCACGCCGTACCGCACCTGGAACCAGCCGTACTTCGGACGCAGTCCGAGCCGCTTGTACACGCGGTTCTCGATGACCTTGGCCTTGCCGCCGTATTGCGCCCGGTACCGCGCGGCGACGGTCGTCACGAAGCTCATCTGCAGGACCCCATCCGCCCGCGTCGTCCGGCTCGTGACTGCCTGCAGGTGCCCGAGAAATGCTCGGCCCCGCACCGTCCCGCCCGAGGTCGAGACGAGGAACGGCAGCCGTCCCTTGCCAAGCGCAATCTGGGCCGCACCGGCGTTGACCGTGCTCCCCGCACCGACGACCTTCCCATCGGCATCGGTCACCGTGATCGTCGCGCCGTCCAGCGGCGTCATCGGCGCGACCTGCGCGCTGATGGCGAGGACTCGCTGGCTGCCCACCGACGGCGTGACCTTGGCGGCGGCACCTCCCGCAAGCACCATCGCGATCGCACTGATGACCATGAGCACCGTCGCGGTTCGCGCGGCTTGACGACACATCCGGATCCCCCTCCGAGAACTGCCAGCGATGCTACAGCACCAGCGGCCTGTGCGCTCGTCCGGCGGCGCTCCCCCG
>CAINDT010000304.1 GCA_903847495.1 uncultured Actinomycetes bacterium | reverse complement strand
TATCGGCTCGACGAGATGGGCGCCAGCTCGACGATCGTCGCGCTGGCCTTCAGCGGCATCGCCGTGATCAACGTCTTCGTAGCGCCACGCATCGGGAAGGCCAGCGATCGCCTCGGCCGCCGCAAGCCCCTCATGCTCGCGCTATCCGTGGCAGCCATCGCGATCGTCCTGATCATCGCAGCATCATTTGAGATCTCGACCGTCGTGCTGATCTCGATCGCCGGCGCGTTCATGCTGGCCGTAGCCGGTCCCGGGCTCGCACTCGTGGGCGATGGTGTCCACGACCTGGGTGGCGATCCGGCGCACGGGACGTTCCTCATGAACCTGTTCTGGGGGCCTGCTGCTGCTCTCGGCGCGATCTCCGCCGGCTTGGTGCACGGCTCGGTGGGCGCCGAGATTTCGCTGTTGGTGCTCGCAGCAGTCGCCGGGATCTCGCTGCTGCGGGTTCGTCGCCTGGCGTAAGTCAGCCGCGCAGCCGCGCGCGCCAGACCTCTTCCACGGGCCACTGCGACGCCCACTCAGGTGTCATGAACGTGTACCGCGTGGTCGCGTCAGGCTCGGCGTAGAGCTCGATGATGTCCTCAACGTCGAAGCCGCAGGAGCGCAGCAGGCGCAGCTGCTCGCCGTGGGAGAGATGAAATTCGACGGAACCGTCGTCGGGCCAGTCGAAGCGGTGCATGCCTCGCTGCGGGCGCATCAACCGATCGGATGCGACATCGGTCTCGAAGTCGCCAAGACACAGGATGGCCTGCACGGAGTTGACGAGGAAGATCAGCTCGCCACCCGGCCGCAGAATGCGCGCCGCCTCGGGGATCCAGACGTACGGATCGCACCAGATGCTGGCGCCGTACTCAGAGATCGCGAGGTCGAAGCTGTCGTCGGCGAACGGCGTCTGCTCGGCGTTCCCGTGATGCAGAGGGAACGCAATGCCGTGCTCGGCTTGGAGTCGACGTGCGGTCGCAAGCTGCGCCTCAGAGTTGTCGATCCCGACCGGGCGTGCACCGCGCCGCGCGAGCCACGCGGACACGTAGCCCGTGCCGCAGCCGAGCTCGATCGTGTCGAGCCCCTCGACCGACGCCGGCAGCACGCCGACCTCGGTCTCAGGAATGCCGAAGAGTCCCCAGCTGGGGTCCCCGCTCCACGCACGCTCGCCCGCGGCGACGTAGTCGGCCGCCCAGGCATCCCACTGCCGTCGGTTGGCCGCGACGTGGTCGGCGGGACCGCTCACGCGTCGGGGCGCCAGAGGCCGGCAATGGCCGCCTCAGCGATCGCCTCGGCGCTGAGGTCAAGCCACTCGTACACCTCGGGCTGCGAGCCGCACTGGCCAAAGCGATCGACCCCGAGTGGGATCAGCGGCGCGGCAAACGCGGCGCCGAGGAACGACAGCGCATGCGGCGCTGCGTCATGCACGGTGACGAGCGGCACGCCGCGCTCCTCGGGCAGCACGAGGCGCTCGAGAATCGAGGGGTCACTGAGACGCCCGCTGCGCAGCGTGTTGGTGCGCGTACGGAGGGCGCGGAAGAGGCGATCCGGGCTTGTGACGTTGACGATCGACGCGCCGATGTCCTCAGCCGCAAGAAGTTCGCGGGCGGCCAGCGCCTGCGGGATCATGGCGCCACACGCCGCGATCACCACGCGCGACCCGGGACCGCCGACTTCGGCCTCGGCCAGGCGGTAGCCGCCGGCCAGCACGTCGTCGCGCAGCGATGCGCGATCGCTGCGCTCAAGCAGGCCGGTAAAGGCATCCTGCTCGACCGGCGTGGTCGACAGCCGCAGATAGTGGGCCTCGCCATCGGGCAGCACGATGTCGCGCAGACCGTGGAGCATCACCCACTCGGTCTC
>CAINDT010000303.1 GCA_903847495.1 uncultured Actinomycetes bacterium | reverse complement strand
GGTGGGTCTACCTGGTCGGCCCGATGGCCGGCGCGGCGATCGCGGTTGTCGTGGCCAGGGTGCTGCGTGGGCCTGCGAAGTCCCAAGAGGCCATGGCGGCGATGGGCAATCCCGACGCGGCTGACTGACGCATGACCTCCGCCGCCTGCCGCGGCGGGCGCCGGAGCCGTCAGCACCGGGTACCCTGAGCGCCATGCTCCTCGCCGCGATTCCCGCCTCGCCCGGTCCTTTCGTCTTCCAAGCCGGATCGTTTGGGCTGCGCTGGTACGGCTTCCTGATCGCCGTCGGCATCGCGCTCGCGATCTGGCTGGCGCGCCGCGAGTTCCGTCGGCGCGGCATCGATCCGGAGCACGCGTACTCGATTGCGATGTGGGCGGTGCCCGCCGGCATCATCGGGGCGCGGGTGTACCACGTGATCACCGACTGGCATCTGTTCTCGGGGCACCCGGAGAAGATCATCATGATCCAGCAGGGCGGGCTCGGGCTGCCCGGGGTGATCGCCGGCGGTGCGCTTGGCGCGTACATCGGCGCACGACGCTGCGGCCTGTCGTTCGGCGTTGTGGCCGACTGCATCGCGCCGGGCCTGATCCTCGCGCAGGCGCTCGGCCGTTGGGGCAACTACTTCAACCAGGAGCTGTTCGGCGGCCCGTCGACGCTGCCGTGGGCCGTCACGATCGATCCCGCGTTTCGCCCCGCCGAGTACGCGTCGTACACCACATTCGTGCCGACGTTCCTGTACGAGTCGCTGTGGAACTTCGGCGTCTTCGCCGTGTTGCTCGCGGTGATCATCCCGCGCCTCTGGAACCGCGTGCGGCCGGGCACGATCTTCGCCTTCTACCTGCTGCTGTACGGTCTCGGCCGCATCTGGATCGAGACGCTGCGCGTCGATCCCGCCCAGGTGTTCCTGGGCGTCCGCCTCAACGATTGGGTGTTCGGCGTCGTCGTGATCGGCGCCCTGCTCTACGTGATCGTGTCGCTCAGGCGTCGGACGCCGGCTCCCGCCTAGCGGCGGAAGCAAACGGGATCGCGGCGAGCGCGAGAAGAGCAGACAGCACGAGCCCGGCGGTGTAGGCCCCGTCGGCGAAGCTGCTGGCGCCCTCGAGCGCGTTGCCCGGGTCTGGGCCGCCGCCGGCCAGCGACCAGCCGAGTGCCGCGGCGATGCCGAGCAGCGCGACCGACATCAGCGTGCCGAAGCGCGCGGCGGCGAGGTTGATCGCCGACTGCATGCCCTCGTCGCCGGACGGTGCAAGCTGCAGCACGGCGTGCGTGACGGGGCCGGCCATGCAGGCCATGCCGAGGCCGAGCAGGATCTCCGCGGGGATCACCACCCAGACGCGGCCGTCGGCGAGGAAGTAGGCGGGCACGACGCTAAGCGCGGTCAGCAGGGGACCGAGTCGCAGCATCAGGCGCATGTGGTTGCCCGCCGCGAAGGCGGTTAGACGCCGCGACGTGAGCATGATCATCAGGCTCATGGGCAGCAGCAGGAAGCCCGTGGTGATTGGCCCGTAGCCGAGCGCGGACTGCAGGCGGATCGAGATCAGCAGGCCCATGGTCAGCGGGGTGGACCAGGCGAGGATC